>JBJLIA010000033.1:0-74758 GCA_045564035.1 Gammaproteobacteria bacterium
GGTGATAGATCTGATGAAGACGAGATTTGCGCCATTGCTGGAATTGAAGACGCTGGATTTACATACAGTCATCGCGCAACAAAATAATTTTAGAAAAAAGGGAAGATATTAATATGTCAAAAAATATAGAGGTTTATATAGTTGTTAATCTAACAATTCTTGATCCAGATGAGTACAGAATCTATGAAAAAGGTTTTTTTCCATACTTAAAGAAGCACAATGGTGAATTTGTTACTTATGATGACGAGCGTAAAGTATTAGAAGGACCTGAACCTTTGCCTGGAAGAGCAATAATATTCAAATTTCCATCTGAAGCTGATGCAGATAATTGGTGGGCAGATGAAGGTTATCAAGAATTATCACAGTATAGAAGAGCCGGAACAGATTCAACAATTCAAAGAATTAAAGGGCTACCACCTAGAGGATAACTTTACGTTTATTATTTAATAATTATGAAGAAATACATAAATATTAAAAATAAAAAATTAGCTTACATTGACGAGGGTAAGGGTGATGCAATCGTATTTATTCATGGAAATCCAACATCGTCATATTTATGGCGAAATATTGCCCCTAATTTTATTAAATCACATAGAATAATTGTTCCTGACCTTGTTGGCATGGGCGACTCCGAAAAGCTTGAAGGGGTTAATAACCCTGACTACTCATTTAATGGTCATTATAGTTTTCTTGATGAATTGCTAAACAAATTAAATCTCGGAAAAAAAATCAATCTTGTAATCCATGATTGGGGCTGCGCCTTAGGATTAAAATTCGCAAGAATACACTCAGATATCATTTCTTCAATAACATTTATGGAAGGTGTTACAGTTCCGCTAACATGGGAGCAATGGCCAGATGCTGGAACAAAGATATTTAAATTATTTAGATCTGAAGCTGGAGAAGAATTAATTTTAGATAAAAATTTTTTTGTGGAAAGACTATTGTTACATGATCCTATAAATCCTATGTCAGAAGAATCAAAAAATGAATATCTGAGACCGTTTGTTAATTCGGGAGAAGATAGACGACCAACTTTAACTTTCCCAAGAAACATTCCCTTCAACAAAGATCCTGAGGATACTTACAATGAAATAAAACTGAATTCTGAATTTCACGCAACCTCAGATATACCAAAACTATTTATTAATGCTGAACCTGGATTTTTATTGGTCGGTTCACAGCGTGATGAAGTCAGAAGTTGGAAAAATATTAAAGAAGTAACTGTAAAAGGTAATCATTTCATTCAAGAAGACTCGCCTGATGAAATAACTTCTCTCATTAAAGACTTTATTAATGCAATAAATTAACTTATATTTTTTTATTACCTAGAAATTCAGTACTTAAGATAAAAATTATGGATATAAATAGGAAATTTAAGCCTCTAAATAAAGTTTATAGCTATTTTTTAAGAAAGGCTCTATTTTTTAATAGAGATAAATTTCTTAATCAAGGATTGCCTTCATATGCTGGTCTTTTGAGTGAGTATATCTCAATAGATATTATGGTAGATGGTGTATACGATATTAAGTCTATGGATGAGATTGTACAATTACTACAATCTGATTTTACTAATTTTAATTTTAATACTCTTATTGACGTCGGTGCAAATATTGGTAATCATTCAGTGTTTCTATCAAAATACTTTGTAAATGTTATTGCATTCGAACCAAATCCTTTTACCTTTGAAATATTAAAAATTAATGTTACGGATATTGGTAATATAGAAGTTCATAACTGTGGTTTATCGTCGACAAATACATCATTGTATCTATCCGAGGATTCTCGAAATCTAGGCGGGTCAAAAGTTTTTAACAATAAAGAGGATATACCATCTAATTTAAAAGTAAGAAATATTCATCTTAAAAAATTTGATAGTATGCCAACGTCGAATATCAGTGGTGATGTTTTAATGAAGATCGATATAGAGGGTCACGAACTAGAAGCTTTAAAAGGAGCAGAAACATTCATTAAAAAAAAGCTTCCTATAATTTGCTTTGAACAGCATGAAAATGACTTTGTTAACTCCCAATCTCCGAGTATAAATTTTTTATCTAGTCATGGTTATGAATTTTATCTTTTTGAATCAAAGTATCAAAAATATAAATTTTCCATCATAAGACTAGTCTTTAAGCTTTTTTTTGGTGATAAGTATAGCCTTATAAAGATATCTGACTTCAAGCCAAATTTCTATGATTCCATAATAGCAATACATAAATCTAATATTAATTTAACATAATATATATTATGCGAAGTAGTATTATATATTTGTATGTTCAGGTCCGCATATAGTGGCTTTCAAACTAGCCGCTCCACCCTCTAGTAAGGGTTCTAATAGATCTAAAAGACCAGTCTCAATTCTCCATGAAAGATAATCCTTCTGATGGTTCAAAGTTTCCCAGTCTTCAATCAAATGGATAGTATTAGTTGACTCCTCTATATACGTACTAACCTTTAAACAACCAGAAAAATTTCTGGTTTCAGGTAAAGCTGTTTTTAACAAATCTTTTAAGTCTTCTAAAGATTCAGCTTTCGCTGGAAACGAAACTATTACTAAATTATTCATGGATATCTTCCCTATTGGTAAAAGTAAAAATTATATTCATTTTGCAAATGCATAGCTATATTTCAAAGAATATCATTTCGATCAATGACTTTTTTTTTCATGGTAAATCCTTCAGGGTTTCCATTTATAAATTTAATTATAAGTTCAGCATATTGAGAGCCAGCCTCTTCTTGTAAAAAATGACCTGGGCCTTTGATAATAATTTCTTGTGAGGTTGGAATTCGTCTTAGTATCTCAGTCAACCGAGGATTATTACCAGTAACAGGATCATTATCGCTGTTTGCAATTAAAAATGGTTTATCCCATTTTTCTAAAACTTCTCTAAAAGCTCTTTCATTTTTTCTTAATTCACTTGGGATTAAATATGGAAATATTTGGGCTCCAGCCTTATATGTTGCATTAGGATATGGTGCTTCATAAGCAGCTTTTTCACTATCAGATACCGAACCTAGTACCTGCATAACTCCTCCAATATCTATATTATCTGTATACCTTGAGTATCTTATCCAGCTAATAAATCCATCGCCACCAACAAATTCCTCCCATGTGGAAGGACCTTGCAGCCAAATAGCAACTTTAAATATAGGCCAACTAATGAAACTTCTTAGATCATTAAAAAAACCTCTCCCTAGGGCCATTAAACTAGTATTTGAAGCTATAACTCTTTCAAATCTGTCTGGCTCCTCAGCTATAACTCTAAGTCCAACCATTCCACCCCAATCATGAACATGAGCAGTAATATTATTTAGGTCAAGCTCAATAATCAATTCGACCATCTTATCGACGTGCATTTGATGAGAATAATCATCTATTGAGATGTATTTATCAGATTTACCAAATCCAACCATATCAGGTGCAATAACTCTGTAACCTGCTTTAGTAAGTGTTGGAATCATTTTTCTAAACAAATAACTCCACGTAGGCTCACCGTGCAGTAAATAGATAACTTCCCCAGTTTTTGGACCTTCATCTAGATAGTGAATACGGGTATCACCAATAGTTAAGTAGTTAGCTTTAAATGGATAATCTTTTAAATCTTCAAAACTTTCTTCAGGAGTTCTTAATGTGCCTGGAGCAACTAAATTGAAACTTTCATAATTTATCTCAACATCTAAATTTCTATTAAAATAAAAGATTGAAAAGAACAAAATCAAAATAAGAGACATAATTAAGAAAATTTTGTTCAAACGAATTACTCAAAAAAAAGTTTAGTATTGATACTATACCCTTTTAATAAAGACCTTAACAAATAGATCCTTATTTCAATTTATAAAATAATGCATACAATGTAAGAATGAAAAATTTTATAGTTGTCTCATTATTTTACTCACTTATCTGCTCCTCGATCATGGCTGAAACGCTAATGAATCCTACAAGTCTTTCTAAGGATTTGTACTCAGTAGAAATATTAGATGGTGATTATTTATCAGATATTGATGAACCTAGCAACTTTTTAAACTTTAATTACGGAGAAAGAGTAGCATCACCCGCTCAAATTTCTGCAGCAGTCATAGCTTGGTCAAAACAATCAGAGCGTTTAAAAGTTGTTGAATATGCACAATCTCATGAGGGTCGTCCTCTTTCCGCCCTCTTCATCTCAGCTCCTGAAAATATTAATAATTTAGAAGCCATAAAAACAAATATTACTAAACTTTCAGATGCCAGAAACATCAATGATAGAGATGCTAAATATTTAATAGATTCTTTACCAGCTGTTGCTTGGATGGCCTATTCTATTCATGGCAATGAAACTTCTGGTGCTGATGCTGCGCTTGGAATAATCTATCACTTAATAGCTAGCACAGATCCTGATGTGTTAGATATGCTTTCAGAGATGGTAATTGTAGTTGACCCAATGATGAATCCTGATGGTCGGGATCGATTTGCTAAATCTCTAGAACAATATAGAGGTACATCACCAAATTATGATGATCAGTCATTACTTCATACGGGCGATTGGCCATATGGAAGAACAAATCACTATTATTTTGATCTAAATAGAGATTGGCTTTATCTAACACAACCCGAAACTAGAGGTCGTGTCGCTCTAATAAATGAGTGGCGTCCTCAGATATTAGTGGATGGGCATGAGATGGGTGGTCAGGATACATTTATGACCGGCCCTCCACGGGAGCCAATTAATAAAAATATCGATAGAGATCTTATTAAGTGGGGAAATAAATTTGCAAAAGATCAAGCTAATGAATTTGACATAAGGGGTTGGCGATTTTATACGGGTGAATGGCATGAAGATCTATATCCAGGATATTCATTCTATGTTCAATTCAGAGGTACCCTTGGAATTTTATATGAACAATCCAGGATGTCTGAAGATGGAGTTCGAAGACCTGAAGGCACAATACAATCCTATAAGGAAGCAGTTCATCATCAATATATAAGCACTCTTGCAAACCTTAAAACATTGCAAAATAATTCTCATCAAATGTATCTTGATTATTGGGATGGAAGAAAGCTGAATGTATCAAAAGATGGGAAATATTCAAATCAGACTTTTGTAATATTACCAACTGAAAATCATGGCCGTCTAAATGCTTTAGTAAAGAAGCTTGAAGCTCAAGATGTTGAGCTTTATAAAAATACGAAGGCATTAACTGTAAAGTCTGCACAAAAACAATCCGGTGCAATGGTTGATAATTTTATCATTCCAGAGGGCAGCTTAATAATTCCTAACAGACAACCTGAGGCGCCATTGATTGCTGCAATATTAGAATTTGATGCTGATATTGATGAATCTGTTTTACTTGAAGAAAGGCAGGCAATTTTAAGAGATGGGTCATCAATAATGTACGATACAACAGCTTTTAATTTCACTATGATGTTTGGCCTACCTGCTGTAACAGTTCCTGAAAATTTATCTAGCAATCTCGAGCTCTGGGCACCCTTCCCTACAAACGTTGAAGTTAATGAAAATGCAGTGATGTGGGCAGTCAATGCTGAAGATGATAGATCAGTTGCCTTTGCAGCAAGATTAATGGAAAAAAACATTAATGTTCGTATTATTGATAAAGATTCAGTACTTTCAAGACATGAATTATCAAGAGGTAGTGTTGCTGTATTAGCAATGGATAATTTATCTCATGAAAATTTAATTAATGATATTGAGCTTATTGCAAGAGACTTAAATATTTCATTAGTTTCCATAGAATCTGGCTTTGGGCCTGAAGAACTTCCAGATTGGGGTGGAAGACATTTTCGTCTTTTGCAAAAACCTCAGATTGCTATATTGAGTCATTCTGATTTTAGCTCATATGATGTTGGAGTTACTTGGTGGTCAATTGATCAGTATCTTGGAATCAGGCACAGTCAAGTGAACTCATCTATGGCTAGATATGCAGACCTTAGACGCTACAACACAATTGTTATGCCAAGTGGTTATGCTGATCTAAATGGCTCAAAAAAAGAGGCATTAATGACCTGGGTAGCTCAAGGCGGAACTCTCATAGCACATAACCGAAGTAGTAGATTGATAGCTTCTGCTGAAGATTTTGGTAGTGTTAAATTACTTCAGAATACTTTTAATAATAGTGTTGATTATAAATTTGATCTCCTTAAAGAAATGGCAGCTTCAGATAATTATATAAATAAAGACAAAATATTAAATCATGGAATAGATTTAGATATTAGCTACCCGTGGGAGTCCTCGGAAAAGGCCTTATCTCAAGAAAATTTAGAGAATCGAGATAAATGGCAGTCTTTTTTTATGCCATCAGGTTCAATGGTATCTGGGCGAGTTGATCAAAAACATTGGCTAACATTCGGAACTCCAGCAGTCCTTCCAATTCTTTATGCAAACTATCCTGTCCTTATGACAAATGATGATGCTGAGGCTGTGGTGAGAATTGGGGAGCTAGTATCAAATGATACAGTGAAAGATTTTAGAATGATTAATTGGTCCTCAATCCCACCTGGTAAAGATCTTAATGTGCGAATGAGCGGATTAGTATGGCCTGAGGCAGCGCAAAGGATAGCTAATTCAGCTTACTTAACCCGAGAAAGAGTAGGAAGAGGACAAATTATCTTATTTGCTGGAGAACCAAACTTTAGAGGTTCTACAAGAGGCACCAATAGACTTTGGTTAAATGCATTGATTTATGGTACTGGCCTTGGTGCAAGCAGTAAAATTAACCTCTAGTATTTATAGAACTTACAAGATGAATAAAAAAAAATTATTTTTAGTACTTTTAATTATGGGGTGCTCAAATCAAAATCAAGAAACAATGAAAGCTCCAATTGCTAAAAAAATTCCAGTAACCTATTCTGCTCATGGTGATATCCGCATAGATAATTATGACTGGCTCAGAGACGATACAAGAAAAAAAGAAGAGGTATTAGAGTATCTTAGATTAGAAAATGAATATGCTGATTCTTGGTTTAATAATCAAAATAATAACTATCAAGAAAAAATTGTTGATGAGCTCATAAGTCGCGTACCTAATGAAGAGGTCTCTTACCCTAGAGATAATTATGGAGTTAAATACTTCACAAAGTCATTTCAGGATAAACAACTAGATATATATTTTAAAAGTGACAATGAGGTTGAATCGTTAATATTTGATCCAAATATTAAATTTAATTCTCAAGATTACTATCAAGTATCTAGATTCAATCCAAGCCCCTCAAATGAGCTGGCTGCTTTTTCGGAAGATAATGATGGCAGGAGAAAATATGTAACAAAATTTCTAGATTTAAATACAAATAAGTTAATTGGCGATGAATTAAAATTAACTTCAGGTAACATGATATGGTCGCAAGATTCTAAAAAAATCTTTTATCTAAAGAAAGATCCCAATACGCTCATTTCTAACAAACTTTATATGCATGTTATTGGTAAAACTCAATTAGAAGATGAATTAATATATGAGGAGCTGGATAGCGAGTTTAATTTAGGGATATATCAAAGCTCCTCTAAACAATATTTAATATTAAATATAGAGAAAACTAACTCTAATGAAATAAGGCTTCTTGAACTAAAAACATCAAGCAATAATCAAATAAAAGTTTTTTTAGAACGTGAAGAGGATCATTTATATAGCATTGATCATTCAGAGGATACTTTTTTAATTAAAACTAATTTAGATAGTCCTAATTATAGAATCACCCAAACTAAAAATTCATTCATAAAAAAAATAAATGATACAGAAGAAATTGTTGCGCATGATCCAGATGTTTATATTCAAGATTTTCTTATAACAAAATCCTATCTTATCTTGGAGATAAGAAAAAACGGCTTGCCAGCAATAAGAAAAATGAATAAAGAATCCTTGTCATTAATCGATTTAGAATTTCCTGATCAAAGTTATTTCGCTTCGCTAGCTTCATCTGATTATGTCAACTTTAATAAAGATGAATTTTATTATTATTATTCAAGTCCTAATCGTCCAACTGCAATCTATCGTTTTAATGCAAATCAAAATAATTCAGAAAAAGTCTGGCAGAAAAAAATTAATAATTTCAATGAGGATGACTATGTAGTTGAAAGAATTTTTAATGAGGCTAGAGATGGAACAATGGTCCCAGCAACTATTGTTTATAAGAAAAATACTAATCTAAGTAGCCCTATTCTATTTTATGGCTATGGGTCTTATGGCATTAATATAGAAGCTCGATTTCGAGAATCTATATTGCCATTATTAGATAATGGGTTTATTTATGCCTATCTTAATATACGAGGCGGCGGAGAAATGGGCAAATATTGGTATGAACAAGGTCGTATGCTAAACAAACTGAACACATTTTTTGATTTTAATGATTCAGTTCGATCAACATTGAATAAAGGTTACGGAGATAAACTTAATGTTTTTGCACAAGGTGGTAGTGCTGGGGGCCTTTTAATGGGCGCAATTATCAATCTAGAGCCTGATCTATATAAAGGGATACTCAATGGAGTTCCGTTTGTGGATGTTTTAACAACCATGTCTGATCCCAGCATCCCTCTTACAACATTTGAATATGACGAATGGGGCAATCCAGCGATTAAAGAAGAGTATTTATATATGAAAAAATATTCACCATATGACAACATAAAAGAACTCAATTATCCCGCAGTTTTTGTTACATCAAGCCTGTATGACTCTCAGGTGCAATATTTTGAACCAGCAAAATACGTCCCTAAGTTAAGAGAATTTAATCAATCAAACAATCCTATTCTTATGAAAATGAATCTAATTGGCGGTCATGGTGGCTTGAGCGGCAAAATTAATCAATTTAATGAAATAGCCGAAGAATATAATTTTATAATTAACCTTGTTGATTAAAATTAATTGTTTTAGATTTATTCTATAGAGCTTCTTAAAATTACTAAGTCTTTAGTAAGAACGCTACCAATAGCAGTGTGAGATAGGTTTTCACGTGAAACTCCTATAATATCTGCAACTCTTTCAGCAGCATAAATTCCAGTACAATGACCGCCCATAAATTTAGTCATGCCATTATTTTTAAGCCAATTCGCTGTTTTATCTATGACTGTATTTGGTGCATTAAATAAGTGAAATCCTCCTATTGCTCCATAAACTGGAATGTCTTGAATAGATTGAAGTTTTTTTGCAGTATTAATAATCCCAGAATGCCCACATCCAGACATCATCACCCAACCATTTTCGGTTAACATGCCAGCGGATTGATCATCTAAAATAATATCTGGAATAAATTGATCTTTTTGAAGATCTTTAATTACTAATCCTTTAGGCCCATTGTATGTTTCTACAGCTCTCTTAACGGTACCTGTAGCATATATATTTTTTGCAACTTCATAGTGGTTATCTAAGATAATAAAGTTAATTCCTAGATTCTCTGCGTCCTTTTTCCATTTGCTTGCATCGGCATAATTACCTGGACCAATCATCGAACCATCAGGTGCAAATCTTTGATTAAAAAATCCTTTAGCAACATAAACTTTTGTAAAAGCTTTATCATTTATAGCTTTAAAAGTATTTCTAAGTTTTATCAAACCTCCAGTATGATCACTATGGAAATGACTCAGTATTACTTTTTCAACTTTTGATAGATCTTTTCCAAGCACTTTAGCATTATGAAGAACTGTATCTTCATGGAAACCTGTGTCAAATAAAACTGATTCATCATTACTTTCATACAATGCAGAAAAACTCCATTCTCCAAAACCACCATAATTTGAGATATTTGTAGCCAAAACAGTTATTTCATATGAGGCTGGAAGATGCATGCAAAAAATAACAAATACGAGATTTATAAATTTCATTTAATTATAAACTTGAGGGTCCTATGGCTACTGGTCTAATTGAAGATGCAGAACTTCCCTTAACCATCAAAGGTAAAATCATCACGCAAGATAATTCAACAGAATCATCCGATATTTTTTTAAGATTAAAATTTTCAAGAGTATGAACACCAGCTTGGGTTAAAAAGTAATGATGCACTGGAAATAACATATTCTCAGGAGTTCCCTCAGGTATAGGCACAGGATTTTTTGGATCAGCTAGCGCATCTACAAATGGTGTATCTAATCCAACGGCTACAACTTTTTTTGATGCAAGATATTTAGCTAATTTATAAGAAATACCTGGCGCCATTGAATAATATAACTTTGACTCATCCGGATCTTGGTAATTATCACTCCAACCTGTGTAAATCAACACAACATCACCCTCAATAATTCCTCTTGTTTTTAATGATGAGGCTGCAATTGATTTCTTAATATCTTGAACAGTTACATACTCGCCTGCTGACATAGACTGCCCTTCGAAAGCATATTTTTTTACATCAATGAGAACAGCAGATGTAATTATTGGAGGGACTGTCTCCATACCAAGCTTAAGAAGTGGTGAGTCACTTGAAGGTTTAACATCTTTTCCATTCAATCCACCAAAAAATGTTGCATTAGACATATCCAATTCACTTTTGCCATCCCATGGAGCATCTAAATGACCAAAATGACCCAATGCATCCATTTGTGTACCTTGATTGCCGTCATTTACATTTTCATTGAGAACATCCATTGTGAAAACTTGCACAGTATCAGGCATTGATGAAGGTGGTAAAAATTTTGGTTTATATTGACCCGCAAATGGAGACAATGGCATGGAATGAGTTCTTAAATACGATAATTCATAACTATTTGATTTAGGGTTAGAAATAAGCTCAGAGCATCTAGACCAAGTTTCAAGACCTAATATATTTGTCATTCCTCTCTGAGTAGATAGGTCTGATGAGTGCACTAAAGTTGAACTTAAACCAATGCAGAAAAAAATTAGTTTATACATAATTTAATAGATTATAGATGATTTTAATTTCACATCTGACATTTGCCATATCACTTTGTGTTGAGTCAAAGCCTCATCAGATAATTTAATATTTCCAATGGCTTTATGAGCTTTATAAAGACCATAATAAGACCAACCGTTTCGTGGATAATTTTCTAAATCTTTTTTGAAAACATTAATGGCTTCTTCAAAATCATTATTCAGTAATAAAGCATGGCCAAGTGATTGTCTGGAGGGATAATACCAAAATTCTGGCTCTCTATAAGGTAGCGCATCTTGAACAGCTACAGCCATCTTAAAATGCATGATAGAAGTATCTAGATTCATCTTAGATAACTCAATTTGGCCCATAGCAAGGTGATTTGCAATCTCTAATAATTTATCGGATGGTTGACCAGCTTTGATGATAACTTTAATTTCAGGGGTGTCTTTTAATGGTAATATTTGTTGTTGCTCAGATTCAGCACTTTTTAAATCACCAGTTGATGCAAAAGCAACACTTCTTGCGTAATGGTATAAGCCTAAGGAAAATTTAAACTCTTCTATTGGTTTATTATAAGATAAAATTTCATCCCACTTTGCAAACCTAATGTATGAGAGCAATGGAATTGTGTGAAAAAATTCAAGAAATGGAAGTTGTTTAATCTGCTCAACTCGAACATATTTAGATACTTTTAAAGCTGATTCTATTGATAGCTTGCTTCTTCCCTCCATCGTTGAAGCTGCCCAAAGAAAATGAACATTGTGAGGATAATACAATGCTGGATAAAAGCCTTGAGCATTACACTGAGCAATATAATCTTCATCAACTTTTGCTGCTTCAATATTAGCAAGAGAGGCATCATGATATCTTCCTAAACGCCAATAAATATGGGCTGGCATATGAACTAGATGACCTGCACCAGGAACCAACTTTGCCAATCTATCAGCTGGTTTTTCAGCTCTAGCAGGATCTGAGGATGCTTCTACTGCATGAATATATAAATGAATTGCAAGCGGATGATTAGGATCTGACTCTAGCACTGACTCCAAACTATTAATAACTTTTACAGTATTAGGTTTTGGGTCTCCATCTTCAGCCCAATAATTCCAAGGCATAGTATTCATCAATGCCTCTGCAAACAATGAGGCCGCATCGTTATCATTGGGATAAGTTCTGGATAGATTTTCCATAGCATTTGCATATGCCATATCTAATGGATCTCTATTGGATTGAGGATTTCCATCATATCTTGAAGACAATGCTGATATATATGCTTTCTCTTTTTGGGAAACATTATCAGATAAAGAAATAGCTTTATTGATAGCTTCAAACGCTGCAACCCTATTTTGCGGTGACATGATAACTTTACCATCACTATTAACATTGATATTGGGACCTAAAGCTAGCGCCTCACCCCAATAGCACATTGCACAGCTGGGATCTAATTTTTGAGCTGCTTTAAAACTTCTAATTGATTCGGCATGATTAAAGGCAAAAGCCATAATCATTCCTTGATCGAAATATTTCTGAACGCCATGAATATCAGATGATATAACATGCGAATGATTACCAAGACCTTTAAGTAATGGAGCTCCAGCTTTACTTACAAGCTCACTATCTGGACTGTCGGTACACGAAGAAAATATAAATAAAGAAATAGTTATTATAAAAAATTTAATTTTTAGCATCAGTTAATCCTTCAAATAATTTAAAAAATAATTATCACATACAACATCACAAATAAGAATTATTCTCATTTGAAAATGATTAGTGTAATATTTATACATATCTTAATAAAGAGATATTATTTTTGGAGAAAAATATGGAACTTGAATTATGGAATATATTTCAAAGCTCAAGGGGAGCAAACGCAACGATGATTCTTTCAGTGACTATCGGTATATGGATAGCTGCAAGATTTGCGAGTGTTGCTAGAGAAAATGATGCGCCAGTTTTAATGAAGGCAATTATTTCAATATTTGCTTTGTCTGGTTTTGCATTTGGCTGGATGGTTATAACTAGAGCAGTTAATAGCTGGGTTGTTCAAGCAACAGCTTTATCTGATCTAAGAGAATCTGGTACAGAATTAAGCCCAATTGCAAGTCAATATGTTGAAATGTACGGAGGAGAATTCATGACAAATCCAGGCCCTATAGGAATGGCATATTTAATTTCAGGGTTGCTAATTGCACTTTTACCGCTGTGGCTAAAGGATAATAAATAATATAAATATTTATATAAAAAGCCTGCTTTGAGCAGGCTTTTTTATGTTTTCAAATTCTTGATCAAGCTAGAGGTATCTAAATTTCCATCATCATCTTCGGAAAGTTTTTTATAGTTTCTAAGAACAGCTTTTGCAATATTAAGGTCAAGTGAAGCATTTCCGGATTCTTTTAATGCAATCTTTAAATCTTTGATCATCAAATCAACCGCAAAACCAAAGTCAAACTGACCTTGAACCATAGTTTTAAACCTATTATCCATTTGCCAAGATTGAGCAGCTCCTTTAGAAATAGCATCGAAAACCTTATTCATATTTAATTCCCTTTTCATACCAAGAGCGATGCCTTCTGACAATCCTTGAAGAAGCCCTGCTATGCATAATTGATTAACCATTTTTGTTAATTGGCCATGACCACTAGGCCCAATCTTTATGATAGAACTTGAGTAAGATCTCATTATTTTATTTATGATTGAAATTTTGTTATCAGGCCCACCGAACATTACAGACAGAGAGCCATTTTCTGCCCCAACCTGACCACCACTAATGGGAGCATCAAAGAAAGAAATATTATTCTCGATTAAATTCTGATTGGAATTAATTTTATCTATAAGCTCTAATGAAGTAGTTGAATGATCGATGATAAAAGAATTTTTTTTTAGGCATGAAAGTAGTTTTTTATTAACCAGCACATCAATAATAGAATTATCATCTTTAAGGCAGATAATTAATCCATGAAATTTAATATTAGGCGAATTATTGAATATAAATTTAGAACCATCATGCTTATTTAGCCATTTATCAGCTACCTCATCGGTTCTGTTGTAAACATAAAGATCAAAATCCTTATTCTTTGATAAATGCCCAGCCATAGAATATCCCATGGTTCCAAGTCCAACAAATAAGTATTTCTTTTTAGATTCTTGCAAGTTGTGTTTCAGCTGATGAAACGTCCATGGCTCCCGGCTCTTCTATATCTATAGACTGGACAATACCATTATCAATAATCATAGCAAATCTTTTACATCGATCACCCATCCCAAAAGCTGAGCCGTCCATGGTTAGCCCCAGCTCATTGGTTAGATTACAATTTCCATCAGCTATCATATCAATGCCATCAGCGTTTGATGCATCGAACCATGCCTTCATCACGAAAGGATCGTTAACAGAAACAAATGTAACAGAATAATCTTTGGCTTTAAATTTTTGTAGATTCTCAACATAGCCAGGTAAATGAGATAAATGGCATGTAGGAGTAAAAGCGCCGGGGACCCCTACCAAAATAATTTTTCTATCTGATAGATAGTCATCTGAGTTTGTATTTTGCATCTCTCCATTAACTAATACTCGTAATTCTTGTAACTGAAAATTATCATTTTTTGAAATAGTCATATACGTCTCCTTTTATCAATTTTAACCTATTTAAATTAATTTCATATATTTATAGTTGTTTTGTTGTTTTAGCATGTTAAAACATATAGAATCTCAACATGAAATTATCAACTGTCCTAAAAAGTATAAATTCAACAAAAGATATAGATAATTTTTTAAAGGATTTATGCACGCCATCTGAAATCGAAGCGATGGAGGAGCGTTGGGAAGTAGCTAAGCTTTTATACAAAGGTGATTCTACATATAGAGATATAGCATCCAAGCTCAATACTTCGACAGCTACGGTGACACGTGTTGCTAGGTTTCTTTATAAAGAATCAAATCAGGGCTATTTAAAGGTTTTAAAAGAGGGTTAAAAATGCAATCAAAAATAACTATAGCTATACAAAGAAAAGGCAGGCTCTTTGAAAGCAGTAAAAAATTATTAATTAAATCTGGAATTAATTTTTCTACTTCTGGTGAAAAACTATTAGCTCGTTCATCTAATATGGATATCGACATACTGTTAGTAAGGGATGACGACATTCCTTCACTTGTCTCCAAGGGAGTCGCCGATCTCGGAATCGTTGGGCAAAATGTTTTAGCAGAACAAGCAGCGACTAATAAGCAAATCACAGCGAGATCTATACTGAAATTAGGATTCTCAAATTGCAAACTTGCATTTGCAAAACCCCTTAATTCAAAGTTGCGGTCGTTAAAAAATAAAACTATTGCTACTTCATATCCAGCTTTAGTAAAAAAATATTTAAGTAAAAATAATATCAATGCAGATGTTATTAAAATTAATGGTTCTGTTGAATTAACTCCATATATAGGGATAGCAGATTGTATTTGTGATCTAGTTTCATCTGGCGCGACGCTTGATGCTAATAACTTGATTGAATTTAAAACACTTATGGAATCAGAGGCTGTACTGATATCAACCCTTGAGTCAAAAAAGATAGCTCAAGTTAATATCATAAATTTAATAAAAAGATTTGAGGGTGTTATCAATGCAGCAGAAAGTAAATATGTGATGCTAAATGCTCAAAGTAATGCAATTAATAAAATATGCAAATTGTTGCCTGGAGCTGATTCACCAACAATTATTCCACTGCAGAAAGACAATAAAGTAGCGATACATGCTCTATGCAAAGAACCTGTATTTTGGGAAACAATGGAAAAATTAAAATCAAATGGAGCATCCTCCATTTTGGTTTTGCCAGTTGAAAAAATATTAAATTAGATGAAAATAATTAATCGATCTTCCTCAAATAAGCAAATTCGATGGCTTGCAAGCCAGTCTGATAATAAGAGTCTTAACAAGACAGTTATGCGTATTAAAGATTTGGTTTTGAATGATGGCACCAAAGCCTTTGATAAAATTAATAAAGAGTTAAATCTGAGCTCTCCTCGGTCATATAAAGTAAAAATATCAGAAATTAAAAAGTCTGAACTTTTGATTACAGATAGTTTAAAGCAGTCAATTCTTAACTCAGCAGCTAACATAAAAATTATTTGTGAGAATGATAAGAAAGGCCTTTCAGGTTTGCCTGTTGAAACAACTAAAGGAATTAAAATATGGAAAGAGTTTAGATCAATTGATTCGGTGGGTATCTACGTTCCAGGAGGAAGTGCTCCATTAATTTCGTCACTATTAATGCAGCTTATACCTGCAAAAGTAGCAGGGTGTAAAAATATTATTATTTGCACTCCCCCGAATAAAAAAGGTGACATTGCGCCAGAAATATTATGGATTGCAAAATTATATGACATAACAAGTATTTATAAAGTAGGCGGCGCACAAGCTATATTTGGAATGGCTTATGGAACAACTATCATCCCAAAAGTTAATAAGATATTTGGACCAGGAAATGCATATGTAAACGAAGCTAAAAAAGTATGCTCAAATGATGTTGCTATTGATCTACCAGCAGGACCGAGCGAAGTCATGATAGTAACTGATAAAATTCAAAATGCTCCTATTGCTGCCGCTGACGCATTGTCACAATTAGAGCATGATCCAAATTCACGAGCATTTATTATTTCAAAGAATCTAACTATTCTAAATAAGGTCAGAACGGAGATTCGAAAACAAATGAAAGATCTATCAAGGCAATCTGTCATTAAAAAAAGCATGCAAAACTTACTAATGATTAAAGCTAAATCTTTCAATGATTCACTGACACTAATTAATGAATGTGCGCCAGAACATTTAATTTTATTAGATGAGGATTATTCTAAATATATTGGTGATATTAACAATGCCGGATCAATTTTTTGTGGCTCATTGAGTCCAGAATCATTTGGTGATTACTCATCTGGCTCAAATCATGTTCTGCCAACCAATGGACAGGCCAAAGTTCACTCAGGCTTAAGCGTTAGTGATTTTGGTAAACAAATTAGTGTTCAGACTGCTTCACCTCAGGGATTTAACAATCTAAAGGATACAGTAATCGAAATGGCAAAAGCAGAAACTTTGGATGCTCATGAGAAGGCTGTAAGAATTAGGGAGACCTTAGCAGCAAAAGAAGCAAGCTCAAGAAGCTTTACAGAAATTAGAAAAACTAATGAAACTAGTATTTATATAAACTTAAATCTAGATGGCACAGGAAATTACAATATAAAAACTGGTCTCAATTACTTAGATCATCTTTTGGAACAATTCTCTAAGCATGGATGCATGGACTTAAACTTAACTTGTTTGGGTGATTTAGAAATAGATGAACATCACACTATTGAAGATATAGCAATTGCACTAGGCACTGCAATTAATAACGCACTTGGAGATAGGGTTGGTATTTCAAGATATGCTTCAAGCGAAATATTGGTAATGGACGAAGTTAAAAGCAATATCAGCATAGATTTAAGCTCTAGACGATTTCTTGATTTCAAATGTTCTGAATTAAGGGACTATGTTGGCGATTTTCCAACTGAGATGTTTGAACACTTTTTTGTATCTCTTATTAATTCTATCGCTATGACATGTCATATCGAAACAACAGGGAAAAATTCTCATCATCTGCTTGAAGCTACATTCAAAACTTTTGCAAGATGTTTAAAATCAGCTGTGATTGTAGAATCATCCAGGTCCTCGTCAACGAAAGGTTTGCTATGACTGTAGCCATTATTGATTGTGGAGGAGCAAATCTTCGCTCAGTTCAAAAAGCAGTGGAGCTTCAAGACATGAAAGCCGTTATTACAAATGATAAAAATATTATATCCAATGCTTCATTTGTTATTCTGCCAGGTGTTGGCTCTGCAATGAGTGTCATGAATAACCTTCAAGATAACAATCTAACGGAAACAATCAAAGAGCTAACAATGCCTGTTCTTGGAATTTGTATCGGAATGCATGTTCTCTTTGATTATTCTGCTGAGCACAATACTGAATGTCTAGGCATCATTCCAGGAAATATTAAAAAATTTGATTCTAAGTTAGCTTTCAAGGTACCTCAAATGGGGTGGAATAAAGTAACATTTATTCAAGAGCAGTTTAAAAAACTTAATAATTACTATTATTTTGCTAATAGCTACTATTCACAAATTTTTGATCAAGCCCTAGCATCAGCTGAACATGGTGAATCCTTTGCAGCGGTTATTCAGAAAGATAATTTTCTTGGTTGTCAGTTTCATCCAGAAAAATCATCTTTTGCAGGAAAAAAATTTCTAGATCATTTCTTTAATTCGTCATGAGAATTCTTCCTGCTATCGATCTAAAAAATGGACACTGCGTTAGATTGTTGCAAGGTGATTTTAATCGGGTCACTAAATATAATTCAGATCCTTTAGCTCAGGCAAATTACTTTAAATCAAATCAGCTGAATCATTTGCATATCGTGGATCTTGACGGTGCAAAAACTGGAAATCAGCTCAATGTAAATATAATTAAAACAATTTTAGAAATTTCAGATATTACATTACAGGTTGGTGGAGGCATTAGATCTATTCAAAAAGTTGAGTCCATGCTGAATATGGGGGTATCAAGAGTTATTATTGGAACTGCCCTATTCCAAGAAAATTTTTTGCAAGATTTAAAGAAAAATTTTGATGCTGATCAAGTGGTATTAGCATTAGATTTTAAAATCAATAATTTTATACCTACAATTTATACACATGGCTGGCAGGATAATAGTCAAATTGATCTATATGATTTTTTAGGCGCCCAATCCTTTTTTTCAAATATCCTAGCTACCGATATTTCCTTAGATGGATTAATGAAGGGTCCTAGTTTTAATACCTACAAAGAAATTTTAAAACTATTTCCATCATTAAACCTCATAGCCTCAGGGGGCATTAAAAGCCTTCAAGATCTTGATGTGCTGAAAGCTATGAAAATCACAGAAACCGTTGTTGGAAAAGCTATATATGAAGAAAATATTTCCCTAAGAGATCTTAGCAATGATTACTAAGCGAGTTATCCCCTGTCTTGATGTAAAAGAAGGTAAAGTTGTCAAAGGAGTTCAATTCAAAAATCATCAAATAGTTGGCTCAATAATTGATTTAGCAAAAAAGTATTCTGATGATGGAGCTGATGAATTGGTGTTTTATGATATCTCAGCAAGCACTGAGGGCTCTATTGTTGATAAAGCCTGGGTTTCAAAAATCGCTGATGTTATCAATATTCCCTTTTGTGTTGCTGGGGGGATCAAGTCAATAGAGGATGCAAGACAGATACTAAACCTAGGAGCTGATAAAATTTCTATTAATACTCCAGCGTTAAATGATCCTCAATTAATTCAAATTCTTAGCAATGAATTTGGTTCACAGTGTGTTGTTATAGGTATGGATATTAAGTTTATCGATGGTCAATCCTTTTTATTTGCAAAAACTGGTAGTGAGAAAACAGCCTACTCTACTAACATAAATGCTAATGATTGGTTGATTAAGGTGCAAGAACTTGGAGCTGGTGAGGTTGTAATTAATGCCATGGGTCAAGATGGCGTCAAGAATGGATACGATATCGAATTACTCAAATCACTTGGATCTATATGTTCAATACCCATGATTGCATCAGGTGGTGCTGGAGAGCCTCAACATTTTGTTGATGTTTTTGAGAAGACAAATGTCGATGGCGCTCTTGCAGCGAGCATATTCCATAAAAATGAATATTCTATAGATCGGGTTAAATATGAGCTGAAATCTAATAATATAAATGTAAGGATATAAAATGATGAATTTAGATTGGGAAAAAGTTAATGGGTTAATGCCCGCTATCATCCAAGATTATGAAACTTTGGAGGTTTTAATGTTGGGCTATATGAGCGAAGAAGCCTTAAAGATTTCGCAATCATCAGGCTTTGCTACTTTTTATAGCAGAACAAGAAAAACATTATGGACCAAGGGTGAAACTTCTGGAAACAAGCTAACTATAAAAAATATTATTCATGATTGTGATAAGGATACATTATTAATTCTTGCCAAAAATAGTGGCCCCACGTGTCATTTAAATAATAATTCATGTTTTATAGGTGCGCCCTCTTCCTCAAGTATTTTAGATGAATTAGAAGAAACCATAGATGCTAGATTTAAAGAAGCAAATATGTCCTCATATACTTTTCAGCTATATCGCGATGGAATAAAAGAAATTGCTAAAAAAATAACCGAGGAAGCGGGAGAAGTATCAATTTCAGCTGTTACAGACGACGGTAGAGTTATAGATGAATCTGCCGATTTGATGTATCACCTTTTGGTAATGTTGAGAAAGTTAAATCTGAGTCACTCAGATGTTCTTCAAGAATTAAAAAATAGATTTAGATAAATTACTTTTCAATAACATAATTAGCAACTTGCTCTTTCATCTCTTTTCTAAGAATGAATAAGGCAAACAAATTGGGTATTGTTACCAAGGCTACAACCACATAAGCAATATTCCAAACAACCGTTGTATCTATTATAGCTGCAGCAATAAAACAAGCTACATAGATGATTCGATACCATGGCACTGCATTTTCACCAAAGATATAGGCTGTAGATCTATCACCATAGTATGACCAAGCTATGGCTGTAGAAAAAGCAAATAAGAGCAAGCCAATAGCAACAATATATTCACCATATTTACCAAGCACTCCGGAACCAAAAGCCTTAGATGTTAATTCAGCAGAATGAATTAACGATTTTCCTTTAACAGATACTGATGAATCTATTATCTCTCCATTAACGATTTCTAAGGGCCCATCGAAGAAACTATTATTCTTATGAAAAGTAACATCTTCAGCAATAGAGTTATTGTGGAAAATTGTGACATTGGATTGCTGAAGCTCACCATTTACAACAGATAAGTTTCCAGAAAAGTTTTTTACTGCCGTTGTATTACTAGTGAATTTTCTAGCATCAAGAATATATTTACCAAGCTCCTCAACATCATTTGAATTTGATTCAGTATATTCGCCAGCAAAAATTGCCATTGAAGATCTCTCAAAAGTATTTTCATACTTTTGAATCCATGCTCCACTAGATAAAATTACAAGCGCGGTGACACTACAAACAACAATTGTATCTATGAAAGGTTCTAAGATGGATACCATACCCTGCTCTACTGAATGTTCAGTCTTTGCAGAAGCATGAGCAATTGGTGATGAGCCTTGACCCGCCTCATTGGAATATAGGCCTCTTGCAACACCAAGCTTTAAGCTCATTGCAAAGCTTGCACCTAAGAATCCGCCGGCAGCTGCAGAACCTGAAAAGACTTGAGAAAAGATAGAATGAAAAGAGGGAATTATGTTTTGATAGTTTTCAATAACAACAATAAGTGCTCCACCAAAATAGATCACAGCCATAAATGGAACTAATTTACTGGCAATTTTGGCAATTCTCTTGATGCCACCAGAGATGATCATCCATAACATGATCCCTAGAATTAAACCTGTAGCAAGCTTAGGGATACTAAAGGTTGAATCAAGGACACTTGCTATATTATTGATCTGAGGCATGTTTCCTGATCCAATGGCACATATCATCATTAAGGCGGCAAATAGAACTCCCGCCCATCTTTTATTAAAACTTTTCTCGATGTAATACATTGGGCCACCTGAGATTGAGCCATCAGACAATGTAGTTCTATATTTGTGAGCCATTGTGACTTCAACAAACTTTGTAGTCATGCCAAAAATTGCAGTTATCCACATCCAAAAAATTGCAGCAGGACCTCCAATCCAGATTGCTAAGGCAACGCCACCAATGTTTCCTGTTCCAACAGCACCTGACATCGCTGTGGTAAGAGCCTCAAAAGGAGTGGTCTCTCCCTTTGCATCTTCTTTTTCGTATTTTCCAGTGACAATTCTCCAACCATGAGCAAAGAATCTAAACTGAGGAAAGCCTAAATAAGCTGTGAAAAATATACCTGTCCCAATAAGAAATGCTGGGAACCACCATGAACCGCTTAGATATCCATCTAAAAGTAACAAAAAATCATTAAAGGCAACCATAATTAATCCTTATTTTTCAACCCATTCCATCAAGTCTGTGTAGCCACCTATTAATTGATCATCAACAAAAATTTGAGGCATTGTTCTTGCATTAGGATTTCTTTGCAATAGCATTTCAAAAATTTCAGCAATCTCTACATTATGCTCAACGTAAGGAATGTCATTTTGTGCAAAGTAATACTTAGCCTTGTCACAAAAGACACAATTTGATTTAGAATATATTTCTACATTTTTTAACATCATGGAATTATAAGCTAAATGTCATTATTTAATTTAAAAAACAAATCATTTTTAATAACGGGCTCATCAAAAGGAATTGGCAAATCAATTGCATTCCATGCAGCCTCCCATGGGGCTAAAGTCATTATTTCGAGCAGAAAAATTGATACATGCAAAAAAACTGCAGATGAGATCAATGAGCAAGTGGGATCAGAGCTTGCTTTTCCTATAGCGGGAAATATTGCTCACGAATCAGAGCTTATAAGTCTTGTAGATGAAACCAATAAACTCCTAGGGAAGATTGATGTATTAATTTGTAATGCTGCAACAAATCCATTTATGGGATCAATGGCAGATATTCCATCTGATGCTTTTGATAAGGTGATGAATAACAATATCAAAGCAAATCATATTTTGACCAATTTAGTCACCCCTCAAATGATTAAACGAAAAGATGGTGTGATAATTATCATTTCAAGTGTTGGTGGCACAAGAGGGAGTAATCTTATAGGCACATATAATTTGAGCAAAGCAGCAGATATCCAAATGGTAAAGAATATTGCAGTTGAATATGGTCATCATAATATTAGAGCAAATAGCATAGCCCCGGGTCTAATACGTACTGATTTTGCAAAGGGATTATGGGAAAACCCTGCTATTCATGATCATTACACAAGCACACATCCAATGAGAAGGATTGGTGAGCCTGATGAGGTTGCTGGTGCAGCAATAATGCTTGCTTCTGATGCAGGAAAATACATAAATGGTCAATCAATAGTTGTTGATGGTGGAGCAACTGCTTAGGTAAATAGGTTTTTAATTTTTTGAAAAAAATTATTAAGACCAATTTGCTCATTCAAGGTAGGAACTTTATTTAGTTGGTATTTGTAATCAACTAGTTCTTCAATTAGATCTGATGTTTGCCTAGTATTCAGTTTAATATTATCCATAGTTGTAATGGATGGATGAGGTTTATAAAAATCTTGATTAATGCCTAAGCATGTTTTTAAAAAAAGAATAATTGAATTAATTTTTTCATCAAATGTAATATTTATATCTCTGTAAAACTTCATTAAGTCAGGCGTTGTTATTTGACCAAGACAATAGGAGTTAAGGTTTTCAGAAATTTCAATATATTGACCCGCCATATCATTGTTAATTAATCTCTCAATTTCTAATGGAGTAGAGTCTGGAGCAAAATTTAATGTTGAAAAATCAATATAACCTTGATCTAAAATCCACTGATCAAGATTATCTGAATTAGGATTATTTACTGAAATTAAACTTGAGCGACTATATATAGTTGGTAAAAAATACTTACGCTTATTTGAAACGATAAATACATGCTTATTTTCAGGTAAATCCTCTAAAGTTTTAAGAAGTGCATTCTGCGCATTGATATTCATAAGGTGAGCCTCAAAAATTACAGCCACCCTTTTTTCAGATACTGAATTAGTCATAGCAATAAATTCATTTAAAGCTCTTACACCTTCAATTTTCTTAGATGTTAGGGCTTCTTTCTTAGCTTTTGAGTATGTTTGTAAAGCACTAGAACATGAATCATATGAAAGATAACAAAAATCAGGATGAGAGCCAGCTATAAAATAGTTACAAGAATTACATATTCCACATGGACCAGACTCGTCAGAACATAATAATCTTTGAGCAAAATAATTAGCAAGATCTTTCTTAGCCAAACCTGATTCTCCCTCAATAATTGATGAAGAGGGAAATAAAATATTTTGATGAGAGGTTACTGCATCATTTAACCAAGGAAATCGTTTAATGCTCATACTAAAATAAACGCTCTACTAAATTTTTAGTTTGCTGGCTTAATAATTCAATAGGCTGCGATGCATCCAATATTTCTACTTCTTCCCTGACATCACATAACTGCTGATAACCTTTTCTAACATTTTCAAAAAAATTGACTCCAGAAGATTCAATTCTATCAATGACATCATTAGCTTTTCTTTCGAAGCCTGTCTTAACATCTAAATCATAAATTATAGTTAAGTCTGGAATCGGGCACTCAATACCCTCGATTAAATTATCAATTAAATCAAGCGAAAGATTTCTTCCATAACCTTGATAAGCAATAGATGCATGATAGTATCTGTCACATAAAATAAAATCATCTTGAGAATTAATTAAATGCTCTGCTATCATCTGAGATCGTGCTGCAAACATTAGCATTAATTCTGTATGAGCAGATATATTTGACTCCTTGGATAAAAGTAATTCTCTAATCTTTTCACCAAAATCAGTAGATCCAGGCTCTCTGAGAAGTTTCGTAGAAAAACCTTTTGCTTTAAGCCAGTCTAAAATTAAATTAATTTGAGTAGATTTACCAACCCCTTCTATACCTTCAAATGTAATTAATTTCATTGTCTAATTAAGCTGATACTTTTTTACAGCTTCAAGATGTTCTTTATATGTTTTTGAAAATTTATGCGTTCCATCACCTTTAGCTACAAAGTATAAATAATCATTTTTCATACCCAATATTACTGCTTCCAAAGATGATTGGCTAATTGTTGATATTGGTGTTGGAGGCAATGCTGCAATCTGATAAGTATTATAGGGATTGTTCTTATCAAGTAGATTTGCTTTTGTAATATCGCCATTGAAATCAGGCATTAATCCATAAATAATTGTCGGATCTGCCTGTAACTTCATTCCAATAGACAGTCTATGCAAAAATACTCCAGCTATAGTTGATTTTTCTTCTTCAGTACCAGCTTCTTTCTCTACTATTGATGCAAGAATAAGGGCGTCAGATAAATTTCTTAAAGGTAATTTTGAATTTCTCTCTTGCCATAAATCAATTGAAAATTGAAAAAATTCACTCTGAGATTCTTGTAAAATTTTTGCTAATGAAGATGAGTCTTTGTAAAAATATGTATCTGGCTTCAATGTGCCCTCTATAAAGTTATAACGATTATCTAGGCACTTAAAGTTATTACAGTCATTGTTTAGATTTGATTGTAAAAGAATTTTTTTAATCTCAAACAAATTTTTTCCAGCAGGAATTTTTAACTTAAAAATTATAACATCGCCTTGAGATACTGAGATTATGAAGTCTTTCCATGATTTATTTTTAATATAATAATGGCCAGCTTGAGCCATATTTATATCATTAACTTTTAGATAAACCTTTAATAAAAATTTTTGTACAGGGTGCAATGCAAAATCTTCTAGAATGGAATTAAAGGATGCTCCCTCTATCACAGTGTAAAATTGGATATCGTTATTAACTCGAGAGTTAGAGAATGATTCTGATGATCCAATTATAATAATTACAGAGATAACAACCGAAAGTAAAAATAACGATAATTTAGATTTTTTTGAAGACAAGTGTAGAGTTAGTTCCTCCAAATCCAAAGGAGTTATTCATAGCAATAGTGACATCTTTTTCGATTGATACTAAAGGGGTGTAATTTAAATCACAGAGGGGATCTGGATTATCAAGATTGATAGTTGGAGGTATAATCCCATTATTGATTGCCTTTATACAAAATATAGATTCAATTGCCCCAGCAGCTCCAAGCGTATGCCCTGTCATGGATTTTGTTGAGCTAATCTGTGGAACAGAATCACCAAACACACTTTTTAAAGCAACTGTTTCTGCGACATCGCCAAGGGGTGTTGATGTCCCATGAGCATTAATATAATCCACATCTGAAATATTAATTTCAGCATCATCGATTGCATTGGACATTGCTAATGCAGCTCCTCTTCCGTCTTCAGGTGGCGCTGTCATATGATAAGCATCTGAACTGGTACCAAATCCTATAATTTCAGCATGAATAATTGCTCCTCGAGCTTTAGCATGAGAAAAATCCTCAAGGACTAGAGACCCTGCACCATCTGAAAGAACAAATCCATCTCTATCTCTATCCCAGGGTCTGCTAGCTGAATCAGGATCTGGATTCAAAGAAAGTGCTCTGGCTGATATGAATCCTGCAATTGAAAGAGGGGTTGAAGCCATTTCTGCGCCTCCTGCTATCATAACGTCTGCTTCACCACATGCTATAGATCTTGCAGCCGTTCCAATACAATGATTGCCAGTTGAGCAGGCAGTTACCACAGAGGTATTTGGACCCATAAAGCCGTGTTTGATAGACAAAAGTCCAGAGATCATATTAACAATAGAACCAGGAACAAAAAATGGAGAAACTTTTCTATATCCTCTATCTTCTAGCAGTGCTTTGTTTTTCTCAATCGTATCAATTCCACCAATGCCAGCCCCAAAATTAACACCAACTTTTTTTAAATCTACATCTGATTCTAGAATTCCAGAATTTTCAATAGATTGATTTGCAGCAATTAATCCATACTGAATAAATGGATCGATCCGTCTGACTTCTTTCGAGTCAAGAAACTCATCTGTATTAAAATTTTTTAAACGACCGCCGACATTCACTGGATTATTTTTTAATCCTATATCAACGGTTGTAATACCTGATTTACCTTCTATACATGAGGACCATGAATCATCAACGGTATTACCTATTGGAGATAAGATACCTAAACCAGTAACTACAACTCTTCTGTGTAGTTGCTTCATTTAAGAAATTTTAGCTGTTTGAGTTTATATAATTTACAGCTTCTTGGACGGTTGAGATCTTCTCAGCTTCTTCGTCAGCGATTTCAAGCTCAAACTCTTCCTCAAGAGCCATTACTAGTTCTACTGTATCAAGTGAATCAGCACCAAGGTCATCAACAAATGAAGAGTCATTTTTCACTTCATCATCGCCAACACCTAGTTGCTCACAAACAATTTTTCTTACTCTTTCTTCGATACTCACAAGGCATCCTCCGTTTAAAAAAATATATTCTACAACATTTCTAGCAAAAACAATAAAATCATCAACTCATATAAAGGCCACCATCAACAGAGATTGTTTGACCGGTAATATAATTACTCTTTGCAGAGGCTAAAAATAGGGCTAAATCAGCTATATGTTGGGGATTACCCATTTTATTAGCTGGAATTTGATTTAAAATATTCTCTAACTCATTCTCTTTAAAATGATTGGTCATATCAGTTTCAATGAATCCAGGCGCAATACAATTTACTGTTATGTTTCTTGTTGCTACCTCTTTTGCTAGCGCTCTTGTAAAACCTCCAAGGCCTGCTTTGCTAGCTGAATAATTGACCTGGCCGGGATTACCCATTAATCCGGCAACGCTAGAAATATTTATAATTTTGCCAGATCGATTTTTAATCATAGATTTAATAAATAATTTAGTTATATTGAAAACACTAGTGAGATTTGAATTTATAACATCATCCCAATCTTCGTCTTTCATTCTTAGAAAGAGTTGATCTTTAGTTATGCCAGCATTATTAATTAGCACATTCGGGACTATGCTTTGTTTTTTTAAGTCTTCTAGACAGGATGAAACTTGATCTCTATTTGTGACATCTAATGCAAGGTGTAAGCATTTTTCAGATCCTAGAGCTTCATGGAGCTTAAACTCAGATCTAGAAGTTCCAATTACAAAATAACCGTCATTTGAAAAACATTTAGCTATCTCCAAACCAATGCCCCTGGAAACTCCCGTAATAAAAACTATTTTTTTATCCATAATTATTTATCTTCTCATAAAATGATAGATCGGAAGAAGAAAAGTAGTTTTCAAGCTTATTTGCTTTAAACAAGCCTGATAAAACTTTTCCAGGACCACATTCAATTATTGGCAAGTTTAATTTTGAAATAAAATTACATGTCTCTACCCATCTTACAGGTGAATATAATTGTGAGACCAAGAGAGATGGAATCTCTTGTGCTGATGATACAGAATCAACAGATACATTATGAATAATTTTGGTATCTGGAATCTTGAATTCTAGTGCATTGAGGGTTTGTTGAAATTCAGTTGCTGCATCTGCCATAAGCATACTATGCGCCGCGATGCTGACATTAAGTTTGATTGATCTTTTTGCACCTTTGGCAGAACACAGCTCTTGCGCTCTCTCCACTGCATCTTCGTGGCCTGAAATGACAGTTTGATTTGGAGAATTTAAATTTGCACATTGAACATGAGAATTATTATCATGAGATGCTATAGCGCATATCTCTGTAATAATATCTTGATCTAAACCCATAATTGCAGACATCGAGCCATTTGGAGCTAACTCCATCAATTCGCCTCTTTTTCTAACTAATTTTAAAGCGTCAATAATGTTTATTGAATTACCAGCAACCAAAGCCGAATATTCACCTAATGAATGTCCAGCTAAATATGTTGGATTGATGTTAATAGAATTAACTAATTTATTAAAATGAAGATATGAACAAAGAACTAAAAGGGGTTGAGTTATAGAAGTTTTATTAATTAATTCTTCAGGCCCCTCCTCAATTAATTTAAAAGCATCATATGATATTAATTCACTGCAGCATTCAAGTGCATTTGAATACTCACTAGATAATGCTATGTCTGAGATGCCACCGCTACTAAGCATAGAGTGGTGTTGGGAGCCCTGACCGGGAAAGGCTAAAAAAGCAGGCAAAGACATGGTTAGTCTTGAGCTTCGTTTTCCTCTAATTCTTTGATTGGCTTTCTTAGATCTTTAATTAAGCGACCCTTGTAGAAACCATCTGCAGTCATTTGATGGCGAAGATGCCTCTCTCCAGAAACAGGATCAGTGGATAATGTAAGATCAGATAGATGATCATGAGATCGAATCATTCCACGTTTTGATCTAGTTTTTTTACTTTTTTGTACTGCCATAATATTTTAAAAAAAATGCATCCTATCAGATTAAATTAAGATTTAATAGTTAAATTATCCAGCTCTGATAGCAGTATATCAAATTCATTATTTTTTGGAGCATCAAAGCTAACAGTTTTGTTATTCAAATCTTTGAATGAGATTGTTGATGCATGAAGTGCAAGCCTGCTTATCGATGATTCGCGCGCAATATACTTATTTAAACTAAATAATCCATATTTTTTATCATTTACTATTGGATGATTGATATTTGCGCTATGAACTCTTATCTGATGCATTCTTCCAGTTCTTATAATTATTTCAGCATGGGTAAATGAATTATATTTATTCAGAATTTTAAATTTCGAAACTGCTTTTTTGCCATCTATTGATTCTTGAACCTTGTGATGATGCTCTTTTGTGGAGATATCAATGTTTGATTCTATCTCAATATCTTTTTTCATAACTCCTATCAAAATAGCTTCATATTTTTTTGTAACCTGATTAGCCTTTAGTTCTTCATGGAAATGTCTTAAAAAAATTTTATTTTTCGATATTAAAAGGCAGCCTGAGGTAGATTTGTCTATACGATGACAGAGGTCAACTTCTAATGATGGAAATGAAGCTCTAGCTATGTCAATAACACCAAATTGATTGTTTGTTCCTGAATGAACACTCAACTCAGGATCTTTATTTACAACTATAAAATTATCATTTTGATACATAATTGATGCCATGAATGCTTGAATTCTAGAGGGTGGAATCTTTAAAACAGGTTCCTTGTTTTTAAAATCTATTAAATATGGTGGAATTCTTATCTCGTCATCAAGCTGTAATTTATAAGTAGGCTTTATTCGACCAGAGTTAACCCTAACCTCGCCTTTGCGAATCATGCTGTAAATTTTAGACTTAGGAAGAGATTTATAAATATTAAATAAATAGTTATCAATCCGTCTGCCTGTATGATCTTTATCTATTTTTAGGTTTTTACCACTCATTAAGGTAGAATACTCGAAATTGTTAGTTTATAGATACAAAACTACAAGTATAAAAAGCTTAAGGCAAAAGCCCTGAGCACTAATTTAAAAATGCTGCAAAGCGGCATAAATAAGAGAAAGTTAAGAAAGCACAAAAGTGCTTAAAGAATAAAACAAGTTTTAAAAACTCCAGATAATATAAATGGAGTAAGTTAAAAGAGCTCCAAGCGATAAGACTCTGATAACTCGCAAAGCACTAGTGCTATTCACTTTCTCTGTATTGGAGAAAAAAATGAAAAGGATTTTAATTAATTGCTCATATTCTGATGAGCTACGTGTTGCATTAGTCGACGGAGCCAAGCTATTTGATTTAGATAATGAATTTAATGCGCAATCACTTCTAAAAGGAAGTATATTCAAAGCCACTGTTTCAAGAGTAGAAACAAGCTTAGATGCAGCATTTATTAATTTTGGTAGTGAAAGACATGGTTTCTTGCCTCTCAAAGAACTATCAAATGAATATTTTACTAAAGATGCAGATGGTAAAAGAAAATGCATTCTCAAAGAAGGAGATGAAATCCTTATTCAAGTGCTTAAGGAAGAACGGGGAACTAAAGGTGCAGCCCTTTCGAATCAGATATCACTTGCAGGAAGATTTATAGTTTTAATTCCAAATTCTGAAAAATCAGGTGGTGTGTCAAGAAGAATATCAGGCGATGAAAGAGATGAAATTAAAAATGCATTGAATGCATTGCAAATACCCGAGGGTATGAGTGTCATTGTGCGAACAGCTGGGCTAGGTAGATCTACTGAAGAATTAAAATGGGATTTAGATTATTTAATGAATCTCTGGAATCAAATCAAATCAACTGTCTCCGATGCGCCAAGTCCCAGCCTAATCTATAAAGATGATAAATTAATTTTAAGAGTTTTTAGGGATTACTTTAGGGATGATATTGAAGAAATACTCATTGATGATGAAGCTATGCACGCAGAAGCACTAGATTTTGCTAAATCAGTAATACCAGATCATGCTGATAAAGTTATTTATTACAACGAAGATATTTCTCTATTCAACAGATATCAAATAGAAAGCCAAATTGAATTAGCTTTTCAGAGAGAAATATCGTTGCCTTCTGGGGGATCAATTGTAATAGACCCTACCGAAGCAATGGTATCCATAGATGTAAATTCTGCACGATCCACAAAAGGTAAAGATATTGAATCAACAGCTTTTGCTACCAATATGGAGGCTGCCAAAGAAGTTGCTCGTCAGCTTAGACTGAGAGACCTGGGTGGCTTAATAGTGATTGACTTTATTGATATGCAAGATGAGAAGCATCAACAAAAAGTTGAAAATACTTTCAGATCAGCTGTTCAGTCTGATAGAGCCAGAATCCAGATTGCTGGAATTTCTAGATTTGGATTATTAGAATTATCAAGGCAAAGATTGAGACCCTCTTTAGAAGAGACCTACGACATTCAACATGTTCAAGTTCGGGGTACTCGCTCTTTAGGGCAATCTATTTTAAGAATAATTGGTGAGGATGCTGCAAAAGAAAATACTGGTGAAATTCATGTTTATGTTCCAGCTGATGTTTCTAGTTATCTATTAAACGAAAAAAGAAGGGATATTATTGCTATAGAGAATAACTATAAAGTGAATATTCTTATTATTGCTGATCCATATAAATCCAGGCCTTATTACAAGGTTGCAAGAGTAAAAGCAGTTGCTGGAAGAAAACCATTTTCATATGATATGACTCCAAATAGTCCAGAGCCATCTATGGACTGGCGAGATGTGAACTCAAATAAAAAATCTTTAAAACCATTAGTTCAAGTATCCGTTCCTCCTAGGATGCCAAAGAAAAAAAATAAAAATAGATTCTTTGCATTTATAAAATCTATTCTCACACTTTCTATCTTCTTAGGAATCTTTAAATCTAAAAAGAAAGTCAATACAAGAAACAAAAAAGGACGAAATTATAAAAAAGGGCAAACAAGATCCCATCAAAGAAATAGGAATGGAAAGAATCAAAACAACAGATCTGCAAGACCTAACAATAAAACTAAAAATACCAAACCAAAAGCAGCTCAGCCTAAGAAAACCTCAAAGCCAGTTGTAATACCTCCTAAGAAACCTGCACAGATAGATAACAAATCTGCTTCATCAAATAATGATAAAAAAATAATTGAAGAAAAAGATGGAAATAAATCAAATACAGAATCTTCATCATCAAAACCAGCTCCTAAGCCAGTACCGACGCCTGCTCCTAAGCCAGCGCCGACGCCTGTACCTGAGCCGGAACTAGCTCCTAAAGCTAATCCAGCTCCAAAACCTACGAGAGCTTTAAATGATCCTCGATATAAAAACGAATAAGTTGTCCGGATATTGATGCATCAGGTGGGATGATAGGCAGCTCTTTAATGTTAAACCATCTTGCATCTTCTAGCTCATCATCATTCAAGATAATTTCGCCTGCTTTGTATTTGCAAAAGTAACCGAGCATTAATTGAGCTGGAAATGGCCAAGATTGAGATGAGTAATATTTAATTTCTGATACTTCTACATTCACCTCCTCTTTCACTTCTCTTATTAAGGCTTCTTCAGCATTTTCACCAGCTTCAATAAACCCGGCAAGAGTACTATACATATTTTCTGGAAAGAATTTGCTTCTTCCGAGTAAGATTCTATCTTCATCATGAATCAAAGTAATGATACAGGGAGATATCGAAGGATATGTTGGAGCTTTATTACAATCGCATTCAAAGGCACCCTCTTTTATATTAAATGAATTACGATTTCCACAGATGCTACAGAAATTATTACTAGCCACCCATAATTTTAGTATTGATGCTCTCGATACTAATAAAAAGCTTGAATGATCAAGAAAACCTAGAATATTTCTTAAATCAACAAAATTAATTGATTTTTGATCCATAAATATGCCTAAAATATTTTCATCTTCGTCAATATTTACAGTATATATATAGCAATTATCGACGAGAGCTATTGCTAAAAATGGCCCCTTTTGATTAATTAAATTTAAATCTTTTCTCTTAAATTTATAAGTATTTTCAGCTTGATCGTATAAAATCTTGTTATCGCAAAATATAATTAACTCAGAGTCTTCTTTTATTGTTTCATGGAGTTCTCTTATTAATTTCATAAGGATCAGGATTTAAATATGATAAATAACTTATACAAAATGTTTCTAGGTGATTCGCCTGACTGGTACAAAAATACCATCATAGCGTTTTTAATCATTAATCCCATGACTTTATTAATTTTAAACACAATGGGTCTCAGTGGTAACTTTATTGTTGGTTGGATGATTTTATTAGAATTTATATTTACCCTTGCTCTTGCGCTCAAATGCTATCCCCTTCAACCGGGCGGTTTAATTGCAATCCAAGCATTATTTCTTGGACTAACCAATTCTTACTCTCTACTCCATGAAATTGAGCATAATCTAGAGGTTATTTTGTTGCTAGTATTTATGGTTGCAGGTATTTATTTTATGAAAAATTTAATGCTTACAATTTTTACAAAGTTACTTCTTACCATTGAATCAAAAGTTAAATTGTCTTTGATGTTTTGCTTTGTATCGGCTTTCCTATCTGCTTTCCTTGATGCACTAACGGTGACTGCTGTTTTAATTGCTGTTGCCGTAGGTTTTTACAGAATTTTTCATTTAGCAAATTCAGGATTAGCATTCTCAACATCAGATCACGATTATCAAAATGACAGTACTTTATCTGAAGCTGGTACTGAGGATCTAGAAAATTTTAAAGCCTTTCTTAGAGATTTGATTATGCATGGGGTTGTTGGAACAGCCTTAGGGGGTGTTTGCACAATTGTTGGCGAGCCTCAAAATCTTCTTATTGCAAATGTTGCAGGCTGGGAATTTATTGAATTCATGATAAAAATGGCGCCTATAACAGTCCCGGTCTTTATCGCTGGAATGATTACCTGCTTTGCAATTGAGAAATTGCATCTTTGCGGTTTTGGCAATCAATTACCTCTTAGAGTTAAAGATATGTTCCATGAATATAATACTTATGAGATATCTCAAAGAACTGATAAGAATAAATTAGAGCTTTATATTGAAATATTGGTGGGTATATTTTTAATGATAGCACTGGCTCTACACTTAGCAGCGGTTGGAATTATTGGCTTGGGCGTCATCATTCTTTTAACATCTCTTAAAGGTATTACCCATGAGCATGACCTTGGTGATGCATTTAAAGAAGCTCTTCCCTTTACAGCATTGTTGGTAGTATTTTTTGGAGTGGTAAGCGTGATTGCTGATCAACAATTATTCACCCCAATCATTACTTATGTGCTTGCCCAGGAACCTAGCAATCAAGCTCCGATTTTCTTTGTGGCCAATGGGGTTTTATCTGCAATTAGTGACAATGTATTTGTTGCAACTATTTACATCAATGAAATTAAAGATGCTTTAGATATGAATATTATTTCTAGAGATCAGTTTGACAAGCTTGCTATTGCGATTAATACTGGTACAAATATTCCTAGTATAGCCACGCCTAATGGTCAGGCAGCCTTTTTATTTCTCCTAACATCATCTTTAGCTCCTCTTATCAATCTTTCCTATATGAGAATGGTTGTTATGGCTTTGCCTTATACTATTGTGTTGAGCATTGTGGGATTTATATCAGTGGTAACTTTTTTATAATTACATGCCATTAAGTCATAAGTTCTGCATTGCGCCCATGATGCAATGCACGGATATACATGATCGTTTTTTATTTCGTCTTATAACAAAAAAAGCTTTTTTATATACAGAAATGGTTACTACTGGAGCAATAATTCATGGCCGATGTCTTGAGCAATTAAACTTTAATAGTGACATTGAACATCCAGTTGCGGTTCAGCTAGGGGGTTCAGATCCAGCTGATCTTGCGGAATGCTCTAAAATATGTGCTTCTCTTGGATATGATGAGATTAATTTAAATATTGGATGTCCGTCTGAAAGAGTACAAAAAGGTTCTTTTGGAGCCAGTTTAATGCAGGACCCAGAGTTAGTAAAAGATTGCATAGAAGCAATGCAAGAGGCTACATCAACACCAATTACAATAAAATGTAGGATAGGTGTTAATGATAGAGACGATAAAGATTTCTTGAATGAGTTTGTATCTCAAATCCAAAATCCAAATCTTAAAACAATCATAGTTCATGCAAGGGTAGCTATTTTAAAAGGTCTTACACCCAGACAAAATAGACAAATCCCCCCGCTAAAATATGAAAATGTTTATCAACTCAAAAAAGAATTTCCTGATTTAGAAGTTGTGATCAATGGTGGAATTAATGATCTTGATGAATCATTGAAACATTTAGAAAAAGTGGACGGGGTGATGCTCGGCAGAAGTCCATACGATAATCCAATGATTGTAAGTAATGTTGATTCAATTATTTTTAATGAAACTGATCTTGGAAAAGATAGAAAATTAATATTAAGAGAATATTTACAATATTGCTTAATTCAAAATGATCTAGGTTATCCCTTTTCTAGAACTCTAAAACATATCTTTGGTTTAAATCGTGGATTACAAAATGCCAAAGCTTACAGATCATTGATTCTAGAGACTATGCAAAAGAGTAATTTAGAGATGACTAAAGAAGATTTAATAGCGTTGGTATAAGCCTTAATCTAATAAGAAATCATCCATATCATCAACAAAATCGTCTGGTTGATCCTCTCCGTTGCTAGATTCAAATTCCTGATACTGCATATACGAGTCTCTAATAAATGAGTACCTGTCGCCAATAATTAAAGTTTCAACCTCTAGATATCTTGCTCGGGTCTCCAAAGCATCAAGAGCTGTGATTCCAAGCCTTGCATCAGTTTCCTCGATCGCAAATGTTCCACTTAAAACTGAGCTCACGCTTCTACCGGCCAAGCCACGTGGAGTAGAGGGCCCATAAATAGGAATCATTAGGAAGGGACCAGAACTAACTCCCCATACACCTAATGTTTGACCAAAATCTTCATCATGTCTTTCGAGACCAAAACTTGATCCAACATCTATAAGGCCGCCAAAGCCTATAGTGCTATTAATTAAAAATCGAGAAAAATCATTTGCAGCAAGAAGAGGCTTGCCTTGCAATAATTGATTGGCGGTATTATCAAGCTCATTTAAATTTCTAAAGAAATTTGACATAGCTATTTCAAAAAAATCAGGAGCAATGGATGTATATATTTCAGCAGTTGGTTTAGCAAAATTATCATCAAGAAATTCATTGAAAGCCCAAATTTTTCTGTTGTAATCTTCAAAAGGATCTTCAGCACCGTAAGATTGAAAGCTTATAAGAATTGATAAATAAATTAAAATGTATTTATTGGATTTCATAATGTTGCTTTGAGAATTTTATTATAAACGGACTCAAAATAAGATGATAATTTTTTTGGATTAAACTCAGCTAACTCTTTTGTTCTGGGAATAGAGCCTAAAACTTTTAAACCAATCTTACTTTCAAGATCAATTGGATCAAACTCAAAGATTTGCTTATCAGAGTCTGGATGAATCGAGTAAGACATATTATCAATAACTCCAATCATCGGTATCTTAAGCTTATCAAACATTGCCTTTGATTTAATTGTATCTTGAACAGCTAATTTACTTTGAGATGTAACCAAAAGCACATTATTTGGTTTAATCTCCGATGCTACTGTTAAATATGCGTCGCCAGTGCCTGGGGGCATATCAATGAATAAATAATCTAAATCGCCCCACTGCGTTAAATCTTTAAGCTGCTTGATTGCACCACTAAGCATAGGCCCTCTCCACATTGCAGCCTTATCTTTATCGAGAATAAATCCCATACTATTTAAGAAAATATTATTTACTTCGATGGGTATGAATGATTTGTGGCCATCAATAGTCTTTACCTCTGGCTTGGAGTTGAAGACATCAAAAAGAATATGTTGGTTAGGTCCATATATATCTGCATCAAGAATTCCAACTTTAAAGTCTTGTGAAAAATAAGAGGCCAAATTGGCACAAATAGTTGATTTTCCAACTCCGCCTTTTGCAGAAGCTACAGCAATTATTTGTTTGATGCCCATTGATATAATGTTTTGACTTATAATACTTGATTAGTAGTTAAATTGGGTCTCTCAAATTAATAAATCAAGAAAAATAATCGTAACCAATGCCCTTCCATATGCAAATGGCGATATCCATGTTGGACATATTTTAGAGCACATTCAGACAGATATTTGGTCGCGTTTTATGAGGCTGACTAATTATGAAGTTTTAACATTTTGTGCTGATGATGCTCATGGTGCTCCAATAATGATGAAAGCAGATGAACTGGGCATCGAGCCAACTGCATTCATAGATGAGATAAATAAAAGTCATCAAATATCATTGGCTAAATTTGGCATTGAGTATACTAATTATTACTCAACTCACTCTAATGAAAATGAAGCCTTGGTTTCAGAAATCTATCTTGATGCAAAATCATCAGGATATATTTATAAAAAAGAAATAGAACAATGTTTTGATGAAGAAAAACAAATGTTCCTTGCGGATAGATATGTTATTGGAGATTGCCCTAAATGTTTTGCAAAGAATCAGTATGGAGATGGATGTGAGGAATGCGGTGCAACCTACTCTGCTACAGATTTAATCAATCCAAAATCATCTTTATCTAACACTTCACCAATTACAAAAATTTCTGAACATATATTTTTTGATCTAGAAAAAGCAAAAGAAAGTCTTGTAAATTTTCTTAAAAAATCGTCAATACAAAAACCAATAGTTGGAAAGCTATCAGAGTGGCTTGATGGTGATTTAAAAAGCTGGGATATATCAAGGGATGCGCCATACTTTGGATTTAAAGTTCCTGGTGAAACGGATAAATATTTTTATGTTTGGGTTGATGCTCCAATTGGATATATGGCATCAGCTTCAAATTGGGCTAAAAACAATAATCAATCACTTGAAAATTTATGGGGCAAAAATTCAAAATACGAAATACATCATTTTATTGGCAAAGATATTACATATTTTCATGGATTGTTCTGGCCAGCTCTATTGATGGAATCAAAATATAAACTTCCCGATAGTATACATGTGCATGGTTTTGTAACTGTTAATGGTGAAAAGATGTCTAAGTCAAAGGGCACATTTATTACAGCTGACCAATTTGCAGATGTATGTGATCCAGAGTTATTAAGATACTATTTTGCAAGTAAATTAAACTCTAAAATTGAAGACCTAGATCTTAATCTTGAAGACTTAGCTCAAAAGATAAACTCAGATTTAGTTGGAAAGTTTTCAAATATCTTCAGCCGCTCTGCACCATTTATATCAAAAAATAAAAACTACTTAAGCAAAGAAATTCATCAGGAGCATTTATCACATTGCAATAAAAATATTGAAAAGATATTACAGCATTATGAAGATAAAGAATTCTCTAAAGCAGTCAAATTAATTATGGAGATTGCTGACGATACAAATAAATTTATTAATGAGCATGCTCCTTGGAAGCTTGATCAAGCTGAGGCCGTTATCGTTGCTACAACTGCAATTAATGTTTTTAAAAACCTATGCATCTTGCTTTCGCCAGTAACACCAGAGCTTTGTAAGCAAATGTTATTGATGTTAAATATTGATAAGTGCAGCATTGATGTCCTGGGAACTCAATTAATTGATAATGAGATAAATGAATTTAAACCTATTCTATCAAGGCTTAACCAATTAAATATTCAAGATTTTTATAAAAAGGAAGAAAATATGCACGAAGAAGATAACAATACCATTCAAATAGATGACTTTATGAAAGTTGATCTAAGGGTTGCCAGAGTTGAAGATGCATCTCATGTTGAAGGTGCTGATAAATTGCTCGCTATAAAGCTAGACTTAGGAGACTTAGGCATAAAAAATGTATTTGCTGGAATTAAATCTGCATACGAGCCTGCTCAACTAAAGGGAAAATTAGTCGTAATGGTTTATAACCTTGCTCCTAGAAAGATGAAATTTGGAATTTCTGAAGGTATGATCTTGGCTGCAAGCGATTCAGAAGGTGGGATCTTTGTATTGTCTCCTGATTCAGGGGCACAACCAGGACAAAAAATTAAATGAAAATTGAAACAGATATACTAGTTATCGGTGCTGGTCCAGTTGGGCTATTTACTGTATTTGAAGCAGGTTTATTAGGTCTTAAATGCGTCTTAATTGATAACTTAGACAAAGTTGGCGGGCAATGCTCAGAACTCTATCCGGAAAAACCAATTTATGATATTCCTGGTGTTCCATCTCAAACTGCTCAAGAGCATGTTGATGCATTAATGGAGCAGATTAAACCATTTGAATATGATCTTCATCTTTCACAAAGAGTTGAATCAATTGAAATTCACTCGATATCAGATGAAATAACCACTTGGATTGTCAAAACTAATGATGGCGTTGAATGCAGAACTAAGAATATCTTTATTGCAGCAGGCGCTGGGTCATTTGAGCCTAGAAGACCGCCCAACATAGAAGATCCTGATAAATTTTTAGGCAATGGCGTTAGTTATGCCGTTAAATCAAAAGATCTTTATAAGGACAAGAACTTATTTATTTTTGGTGGCGGTGACTCTGCTCTTGATTGGGCCGTGGAACTAGCAAAAACATCAAAATCATTAAACTTAATTCATCGTAGAGATCAATTTAGAGGCGCTCAACACACGGAAGCGCAAATGAGAGATTTAGTTAAAAGTGGAGACATTAATTTGCTTACTCCCTTTCAAATTGAAGCAATTGAGGGAGATAAATCGGTTACAGGTGTAACATTAAAAAACTTTGATACCAAGGAATCTATTTCTCATGAAGCTGATGAACTTTTATTTTTATTTGGGCTAAATAAGAAGCTAGGTCCTATTCTTGAATGGGAGCTAGAATTAACCTCTAAAAAAATTGCTGTAAATACAGAAGATTTTCAAACTAATAGAGATGGAATTTTTGCAGTTGGGGACATAAATGACTACCCAGGAAAACTAGATTTAATACTATGTGGTTTTCATGAAACAACGCTGGCGGTTCAGAAGGCTTTTCAAAGGATTTTTCCTGGAGAAAGAGTTCCTTTTGGTTATACAACCTCCAATACAAAACTTCAAAGGAAATTGGGAGTTACAGAATAGCCTAGATGAGCAATCTAATTGAGCTTATCAACGCCGAACTACCTCAATTTCAGTGTGGTCGTTGCGAGACGCCTGGATGTAGACCATATGCAGAAGAGATTGCAAAAGGCTCTCCTCACAACAGATGTGTTCCAGGTGGTCAAGAAACCTCAGATAAAATTTCTAAACTATTAGATACAGATACCTTATTGTTAGACGAAGAATATGGCCCAGAACTGAAATCTCAAGTAGCAAATATTATTGAACAAGACTGTATTGGATGTACTAAATGCATTGATGCGTGTCCTGTTGGTGCAATAACTGGTGCAGCTAATCTCATGCATAACGTGATTAATGATTTGTGCACTGGTTGCGAGTTATGCATTGATCCATGTCCCGTCGATTGCATAGAATTGATAGATATAGATGAAGATCAATCAATATCAGCTAGGCAGATTTCTGAATATTTCTTTGATCTTAAGGTTGAATTACATCAACGTAAAAATAAAAAAACAAAGATGAATAAGAGTGTTTCAGAGAACTTAGTGATTGCAAAATCAATAAATCAAAAATTATTCAATAGAAACATCAACAAAAAAGAGTCAATTAGAAATTTGCAAATAGAAATGCTTGATGCTCAAAAGAATGAAAAATCTATCTCCGCTTCAGACATAGAGACGTTAAAAAAACAATTATAGTTGACCATTAAAGGGCTAAAATGTTGAAGGAAAGGTTTAGAAAATTTTTACCGGTCGTTGTTGATCTTGAGACAGGTGGTTTTAATTCAACAAGCAATGCTATTTTAGAAATCGCTATTCAGCTTATAGATGAAGAAGATTCAAAGCTAGTTTTGGGTGCGTCACATAGATTTCATATAAAACCTTTTGAGGGACTTATTGTTGATAAAGATGCCCTAGAATTCCTTAAATTAGATTTAAATCATCCATTAAGACTAGCCGTTGAAGAAAAATTTGCACTCAATGAAATATTTACAATTATCAATAAGCAAAGAAATAAATATGAGTGCTCGAGAGCAATTCTGGTGGGTCATAATGCATTTTTTGATCACAGCTTTCTTCTTGAAGCATGCACAAGAAATAAAATCAAAAAATCTCCATTTCATCCATTCTCATTAATTGATACTGTTAGTTTAGGAGTTCTAGCAACCAAGCAAACAGTATTAGCAAGGGTATGTAAAGAATTAGATATTTCTTATGATAACGAAGAGGCTCATAGCGCAGCATACGATGCAATGGTAACTGCTCAAGTATTTTGCAAAATTATTAATGATTTTGATTTAATTAAAAATTAGGATTTTTAAATACTAACTGAATCACCAACATCCCTACAAATAAAAGGCATTAGATCAATTTGTGTGTAATATTCTTTAATACCTAATAAGTAGCTTATTAATCCTTTAGTTCGTTTAGGGGCAATGCCCGTTGGTATGAAATATCTAGCATTCAATCTTGATTGTGTTAATTGAGCTTGCTTAAGATTCATTGAGACTTGAACCAATCCAAATACTCTAACCTGATCAACGGTAATAATGCATGCATCAACATCTTTAATATCTAATTTAGTATTAAACATATGGGGCTCGTGAAAAACTTTTGCCCTTCCATCAGTCAATGAATATGAGAATGTAGTTGTATTGTAGGGCTTGCCTGCTTCGTAAACATTTAACACGAAAGAATTTAGCTCATAAGATTTATTCTGATTAACAGCATATACATTTTTAAATCCAAGTTTTAATAATGCTTTAGATGCCTCGTGAGTTGTATATATTGGAATGCTTTTTGAAAACATATTCAATGATTCAGCATCAAGATGATCCGAAAAATGAGCGGTAATAATTATATGACTTACTTTGTCTATTAAATTATTTGATAATAAATAAGCTTTCTTAGTGGACTCTCGATTTAGCAACCAGCTAAATTTTGGAAACACTTGTTTTTTTGTTAACCATGGATCTACAACTACCAAATCACTTTCATTTGAGTATACCCAAGATTGATAATCATCTCCTCTAATAATTTGCATGTATATATAATTTCATAAATGAGAATAAATACCATAGTGATAATGATTATCATTAAAAAAATGCCTTAAATCAGTACTTTACATATTATATAAAACAGAATATAGTAAAATCGTTTTCTTAATAAAATGGAGTAATTATGGAAATGAAAGAGATAAATTCAAACGAGGTATGTGACATATTAAATGAGATAATGGAATATGAACTTGCAGGCGTTGTAAGGTACACACATTCTTCATTAATGGTTACGGGGCCATATAGAATTCCCATTGTCACATTTTTAAAAGAGCAAGCTGCCGAGTCAATGTTGCATGCCCAGCAAGCTGGAGAATTACTCGTTGGTTTAGATGGACATCCAAGCCTAAAAGTTGCGAAGATAGAAGAAACACATAGGCATTCAATTAAAGATATTTTAGAGGAAGGCCTCGAGCATGAACTTCACGCGCTAAGTCTGTACAAAAAATTATTAGTCAGTGTTGTGGATGCGTCTGTTTACTTAGAAGAGTATGCTAGAAGTATGATCGGCGAAGAAGAGCAGCACTCTCTTGAATTGAAAGCTATGTTAAAAGACTTTGGGTAACTTTTAGGTCGTAGCTTCTTTAATAACATCTTGCAGTTCTCCAGCTTCGTGCATCTCAGAAACTATGTCACAACCACCTATTAATTCCCCGCTAACAAAAACTTGAGGAAAAGTTGGCCAGTCTGAAATACTAGGCAAGCTCTCTCTAACATCTTGATTCTCTAGAATATCAACATAAGAAAATTCAGCACCACAATCAATTAGTGCCTGAACTGTTCGTGCTGAAAATCCACATTTTGGCTCATAAGGAGATCCCTTCATGTAGATTAATATATTATTTTCTTTAATTTGTTGTTTAATTTTTTCTTCGATAGACATTAATTTTTCCTTACAGCTGAAATGTATTTCATTATGGTATCCTCGAAACCAAATTTCAATGCATCTGTGATGATTGCATGCCCAATCGAGACCTCATCCACACTTCCACATTCGATTAAGTGCGGGAGATTATCTAAATTTAGATCATGACCAACATTAATTCCAAGATTGGATTGATTTCCCTTCTGTATGCATTCAGAAATTTGATTTTTGCATAATTGAAAATTTACAAGGTCGCTATCTTCTAAGAAATGCGCAAACGGGCCTGTATAAATTTCAATTCTATCAAAGCCCATTTTTGCAGCATATTCAACAGACCTAGTAGTCGCATCAATAAATAAGCTTGTTCTTGTTTTTAAATATTGAAATAAACCAATAAAGTCTTTTAATTCATCATTCAGATGGCCAGGTTGCCAACCATGATCAGAGGTAATTTGTTGAAGATCATCTGGAACTAAGGTTACTTGATCAGGACTGGTAAGAGTGCATAATTCTTTGAAGCCAACAAATTCACCATTAGCCATTGCGAATGGATTGCCCTCTAAATTAAATTCAATATTATTAGCTTTACAAATTTTAGAGAGATTAATAGCATCCTCAGAGGTCGCATGACGATGATCTGGCCTTGGATGGAGAGTCAGCCCATCAACTCCTAAATCAATACATTGTTTTGCATAGTCAAGAAGAGAGGGGGTATTACCACCTCTAGAATTCCTAATTAAGGCAATTTTATTTAAATTGATACTAAGTTTCATAAAAGAATAAAGGATTAACCTCTATCTTTAAAATCATCTACATTGATGTCAATAGAATTAACATCTTTTGGCTGTGTAATAGTAGAGTCGTCCCAGAAAGCTCTGCCGCTGATAATCTTGCCTCTCTCATTAATAATGAAGTGATCAACGATTGAAATATCCATTCCAGAATTATCTGCAATATTTCTAACTTGCATAACAGCTTTTAATATTCCTTCATTAGCACAAATTATAGTCTCTACATTTGTAGGTATGATTTCCATGCCATTGCTATGTCCAAAATCCCAAAAAGCACATATTGCTTCTATGCCATTACAAGGGTCTGCGCCAACAGGATCTTCAAATACAGCGTGATCATCCCAAAGACTTTGAAATAATTCTTTGTCATTATTTTTATATGCTAGGACATAATTATCTAGCGCTGATTGAACTATTTCTTTCATATTTATTCCTATTTTTGAATGCCCTTCTCTTTAAGGAGAATCTTAGTGAATTTTTCTTCAGGATTAATTGGGGAAACTTGCTCCCATATCCGATCGTATTCAGAATGTTGAATTAACCAGTGATCATTAATTTTTATATACTTATCTTCATATAGAGCGGTGCCTTGGGTGACACTTCCTAAATCAAAATTATAGAAAATATCCTGTAGATACCATTTACCGACAGCTTTAATTTCTGAAAGAATTTCAATCTCTGGATGATGCGCAGTATGCATGGCAGCTGTTTGATTATGAAATGCATGTTTTAAACTTTCTTTGATAGTATCTCTCCCTTCAGATTCCCACCTGTAGGTACCACCTCGATAATCAATTGTTATATCCAATGAAAAAACGTTGTCTAGCAAATCAAAATCAGCCATATCAATTGCCCTAAAATACCTGTGCTTTAGATTTTTGATCTCTTCGATATCAATTAATTTTTGTAAGTTATCCATGCTAGCGTTATCTCAGATATGCTTGGCCTCCATCAAGCATGATGGTAGATCCTGTAATGTAATTCATGCCATCAGACAAAATATGACAAACTGCCTCTCCAATATCATCTTTGCAGTCACCTACTCTTCCCAATGGTATAGTTTTGAGGAACTCATTAGCCTCAACAGGATGCTCATTCATCCACCAATTCATCCCAGCCGACTTAGCAAGCGGCATTATACAATTTACTAAAATATTATCATGGCCCCATTCAACTGCAGCGGCTCTAGATAACGAACGAATTGACTCTTTTACTGCTGCGTAGGCTCCATACGTATTTGAATCAGGTCTTAATGCGGAAGAGCTAGCGAGATTAATTATTTTGCCACCACCTATTAAATGCGGATGACAAGCTTTCATAAATCGAAATGTTGCAAGGGGCCCTGAATCCCAGCCGTTCACAAAGGACTCGTCTGTAACATCAAGAATATTTCCTAAGGGTACTTCCTGTGCATTATTAATTAGAATATTCAATGAATTAAACCTTGAAAGTGTTCCTTGAACAGAGCTATGAATTGATTCAATATTTTTAACATCACACTCAATTGCTATAGCTGATCCACCGTCTTTATTTATATCATTAGCAACAGCTTCTACTTTAGAAAAAGTTCTGCCGACCAAGCAAACATTTGCTCCATATGATGCAAGCGCTCTAGCAATTCCCTCACCAACACCCTGTCCAGAACCTGTGATTAAAGCTGTTCTATTTGAAAAGTCCATTTTTTAAAAATTTGATCTGGTAATATCTTTAGCAGCCAAGTAACCAAAAGTCATAGCTGGCCCAAGTGTTGAGCCTGGTCCAGGATAAGTTGGCAGTAGGGCTGTAGAACAGTTACCGCATGCATAAAGTCCAGGTATAGCTTTGCCTTCTTTGGTTAAAACTCTAGCATTTGTATCTATTACTAGGCCTCCTGCTGTGCCCATTTCACCTGGATAAAGAACCATGCAATAAAAGGGTCCTTGTTCAAGTGGAGCGAGGCACGGATTTGGAGTCACAGATGGATCACCATAATATCTGTCATAAACGCTATCTCCGCGATGAAGGTCAAGGTCTTTTCCTGATGCAGCATATTCGTTAACTTTTGCCTGAGTGGCCAAAAGACCATCAATATTAATACCTACAACTTCAGCCAGCTCTTCTAATGTTTCTCCCTTTGATAAAAAGGATGGAGTCCACCACTCTTTGGGAACTGCTGAGTCGGGTTGCATAGAGGCCTGCAGAAGAGGTCCGCATGGTCGATTTTTTCTAAATGTACTATCAAAAATCATATAACATGGTGCACAAGGATTGCCTTCAGCATATTTATCAAACATATCATTTACAAAGCTGACATAATTTTGTGATTCATTTGAAAACCTTTCGCCATTTTTATTAACAGTGAAATTTCCAGGCATTGACTTATCTACCATTGATAACCAGCCTTTATCCTGACCTGGTACTTTCATAACTGTAGACCACCAACCTGTGTCCATTTGGTGTGTGTCAGCTCCCAATCTTAAAGCCGCCTTTAAGGCATCACCTGTGTTATGAGTATTGGCAGCGCTCCATTCTATATTTGTTGGTTTCGGTAAATATTGATCTCTTAAGTTTTGATCTTTTTCAAATCCACCGGATGCAAGAATTACACCTTTATTAGCTTTAATATTTATTTCAATATTTTTTTGAGTAGCTTTAATACCTATAACTGAGCCATTGTCATCTATAAGATCGGTCATGGAAGTCTCTGACCACAAATCTACATTCCTATCTTTCAAGGATAAAATCAACCTTGCCACGCCAGCATTCCCCATGGTCAGCCTTCTATCTTTCCATCCCCACTTAAGTCTCATCGGTATGTCTAATATATATTTAGTAAATAATTTGGCGAACTGAGTTTTCCATCCTGGAAGTGCTCCTAGCAGTAACTGACCTTCTACCTGAGTAAAATTCATATTAATAGGTCCCATTGTAAAAGCTGTTTGGGGATGTTGCTCTCTTAATCTCCCGAGATCATCTCCAAGAATAGTTCCATTGATTGGTTCTGGTTCCATAGATCTATTGCCTGCCTTTCCTCCAGGATTATCAGGGAAATAATCAGGATAATGAGCTAAATTTCTATATTTAACTTGTGAATTTTCATGCAGATAGTCCACCATTTTTGGACCTTCTGAAAGATAGGTTTCTATGAGCTCATCCTTGATCTTTCCTGGGGGCGAGACGCTGTTGATATAGTTTCTTGCATCTTGATCTGAATCATCTACATTTTTAGCTTTGGCATACCTATTATTAGGAATCCATACACCCCCACCAGAGGTTGCTGATGTACCTCCAAATTGAGTACTTTTTTCTATAACCAAAGTTTTTGCGCCACCATCATGACTGCAAAGAGCTGATGTTAAGGCACCATTACCAGAACCAATAACAACTACGTCAAATTCATAATCCCATTTCATAATATTTATTAATTTTTTGTTAAATTGTAACTAATTCACTATAACTCAAAGGGTATTTTTTTAAAAAATTTTCATTGATTTTTTTTATTATTAATAAAAATATTAGTAATTGATATCCCAATTTATTTTCATTAATGTCTATAATCTAATTTTATATAAATTAGGCGATTAAATGAAAACTGATATTTGTCAAAAACTTGGTATTGAGTATCCTATTTTTGCTTTTACTCATTGCAGAGATGTTGTTGTTGCGGTTAGTAAAGCTGGAGGAATTGGCGTTCTTGGAGCTGTAGGTTACTCTCCAGAACAACTTAAAGAAGAGCTTGATTGGATCGACGAACATATTGGAGATTATCCATATGGTGTAGATACAGTTATTCCTCAGAAATATGAAGGAATGGATGAAAAAGATCCTGAGCAGTTGCTAGAATCACTGCAAAAAATGATACCCGATGGACACAAAGAATTTGTTGAAGGTCTATTAAGTGATAATGGCGTGCCAGAAGCTCCAGAGACTAATGGTCCCAAAGGTGGTTTGCTTGGATGGACAGAGGCAACAGCAGAGCCCCAAATTGATGAGGCCTTAAAGCACCCAAATGTGAAATTAATTGCTAATGCCTTAGGCACTCCTCCTGCTGATATGATCAAGAAAATCCAAGACAAAGGTGTGCTGATAGGTGCATTGTGTGGAAAGATCAAACAAGCAATGGCGCACAAAGACGCTGGATTGGATTTCATCATTGCCCAAGGTGGTGAAGGGGGAGGTCATACCGGTGAGATAGGAAGTATTGTGTTATGGCCTCAAATTGTAGATGCCGTTGATGGCTTGCCTGTTCTTGCTGCAGGTGGAGTTGGGAATGGAAGGCAAATGGCTGCAGCGATGTCTAGTGGCGCTCAAGGTGTGTGGTGTGGTTCATTGTGGCTGGCTGTTGAAGAAGCTGCGGCGCAACCAGCTGAAAAAGATTCTTATTTAAATGCAACTAGCGAAGATACAATTAGAAGCAAGGCGTGGACAGGTAAACCTGCACGAATGTTAAAAAACAAATGGACAGAAGCATGGGAAAATCCTGATAATCCAGATCCTCTTCCTATGCCGCTTCAGGGCATGATTACCTTTGACGCTATGAGAAGAACGTCGATATATGCAGGATCAGGAAATACACAAGATGTTTCATTTAATGCTGCTGGTCAGGTCATTGGTCAAGTCAAGCAGATTGAATCAGTAAAAGATGTGATCTATAGAATAATTAATGAATATCTTGATTCGGTTGAAAGACTGAACTCCTTACTTCCAGAAGAATAGCTCTTCCCAATGTTAGAAGGTCTATTTTATGAGTTAGAAGATTTTCTATGGGGCCTTGGAATCATTTCATTTGCAATAGTTGGATTATTAATACTACCTAAGCATTTTTCCAATAGACTAGGACAGCACCCTTTGCTATTGGCAATTATGTTTTTTTCAATTCTATTTGTAGTGATACAAATTTTTCAATAAAAATTAATTAATTTCCTTGAAATCAGATGAATAATCCTGAACCAGGTAAACAAATGCCTTGAGTCCATTTGAAAGAGCTGAATCATCAACATAAAAAAATGGTGAATGGTTTGATGGGCTTTCATCAACGCCGGGTGCGTTAACACCAAGGAAGAAAAATAAGCCTGGAACTTGTTGAGCATAAAATGAAAAATCTTCAGCTCCAGTCCTTGGCACTCTTGCTTCAAAAAAATCTCCTTCAGTAGCTTCTATCAATGAAGATGAGTACTTTGTAGTGAGGCCTTCATCATTAAAGGTTACAGGATAACCTCCATAAACCTTGAACTCAGCCACAGCGGTAGCATGATGAGCGGCTGCAACATTTTCAGCAATAAGTTTGATTTCTTCTCTTATTTGATCTGCAAAAGAATCTTTAAATGTTCTAATAGTACCTTCTAACATCGCTGAAGCCGGTATGATATTATTTCTTGTTCCAGCTTTCATAATTCCAACTGTAACTACTGCTTGACTCTCTAAAAGATTCAATCTTCTACTTACGATTGTTTGCAAGGTTGAGGCGATATCAGATGCTGCAATGATTGGATCAACTCCACTCCAAGGTCGCGAACCATGAGTTTGTTCACCTTGCACAGTTATTCTGAAAGCTTCCGCTGACGCCATAATTGGTCCAGGTTTTGTCCAGATTTGGCCATTTTTAAAATTTGATACATGCATTCCAAAAATAGCATCTGGTTTTTCGGCCTCAAAAAGACCTTGTTTTAGCATTAATTCAGCTCCGCCCTCTTCACCTTCAGGAGCGCCCTCTTCGGCCGGTTGAAATATTAATAAAATATCTCCGTTTAGCTTATCGGTATTTCTAGAAAGAAAACTAGCCACTCCAAGCAACACTGCTATGTGTGAATCATGACCGCACGCATGCATTACTCCAACTGCATTGCCTTGATATGTTGTTTTAACTTTCGAAGAAAATGGAAGATTAAGCATTTCAGTAACAGGCAATCCATCAATGTCTGCTCTTAGTGCAATTAATGGACCTGGATTTTGACCTCGAATAAATGCGGTTACACCAGTAATGCCATATTCTGTGTTGGGCACCAAGCCCATTTCAGTCAATGCTTCCGCTATTGATTCTTGTGTTTTATATTCTCTGTTTGAAAGCTCTGGATACTGATGAAAATGGTGCCTCCAGTCTGTCACTTTTGTCATGAGTCCTTGCAGCTCTTGATCCAATTGATTTTTTAGGTCTTGTGCTAATAAAGGCTCTATCAATAGCATAAAAACACTTAATATAAATAACCTTCTCATTATCTAACCTTTTTTAAAAACATTTATAAAAATTGCAGGAGTTGAATCCATGTATTCTTTAAAATCTGGGCGTCTTTCCAATGATCGTTTGTCCATCATTGAAACAGATGCAATGGCTATTAAAAAATACATGATAAGAGTTCCTATAAGGAGCCACAAAAATGAAAGATTGGAGGCTAGGGCAAAAATAAATAGACTAAACCAAAATAAGATCTCTCCGAAGTAGTTAGGATGGCGGGAGTAGTACCATAATCCTGATTTCATAGTTTGAGGCTCACGAAGATTTTTTCTAAAGTTATACATTTGTTGATCTGAAATGATTTGAATCACAACAGCTAAGACTGCTATGACGGCAGCTAGAAAATCTAAACTATTTAATTCAGAGCCTGGATAAGCAAGGGTATAAATCATTGGTAGTAATGCCATATAAACACAAAGGGTTGGAATCAGATGTATCGAGCCAAAATCAACAATGAAATATTGAAATTTATTATTTGTTTTACCTTTCATCATGATGTATCGCCAATCCTCGTGAGAGAAACCATCCCACGACCTCATCCAGTTATAAGTTAATCTAATTGCCCAAAACAATAAACATGCATGCATCAACAATGCTCTTTGACTATTTCCAACAGCCGATATATCAGACCAACATAAGACTGTAAGAACTACAGGAATAACAGACCAAAAGGCGTCATACCAACTTGAATTATTAAAACAAGTACTAAGAAAATAAATAAAGATTGTTGCCTCAACATGACATATTAAAACTTTTAAAATTAATGATGATTCTGGGAATAAGTTCCACGTAAGATTCATCGAGTAAATACAGGCTATGTAGCCAATAAAAATTACTGCAAGGTGAGCTAGTTTGTTGTTCATACGGTAGTGGTTATTTTTTTAGGTTGGTGATACTCATTAATAATTGGAATCAATGGAATAGATTGTAAATTTATTAAGTCTTGAATATCGTTAGTCAAAGAATGATAAAGAGTATTCCTTTGTTTTAAATTTAAGCCTAACTCGTCAATGATGGTTAAAACATCATCAAGATTAAGCTCCTGTCCAAACGAAGCTCCTGCAGATCTTGTTATGGATTCATTCATCAAAACACCCCCAATGTCATTGATTCCTGAAGACAAAAGGTACTTTAACCCTGGTAATCCCATCTTAACCCATGAACCTTGGATATTATTAATACTTCCATTGTAAAGAATCCTCGCAACTGAATGTACTAAAATTGTTTCTTTAAAAGTGGGTCCAGGTCTTGATTTTCCTCTCCTAAATATAGGTGCTTCCTCTGCAACGAATGGTAAAGGGACGAATTCAGTTAATCCATTTGTACTATTTTGAATTTCTAAGAGCCTAATTAAATGATGAGCAACATGAGACATATTCTCAACGTGTCCAAACATCATAGTAGATGTTGTAGGCAATCCTACTGAGTGAGCAGCTTTAATGATCTCCACCCATTCATTAGAATTAAGCTTATCAGGGCAGATAATTGCTCGAATGTCATCATGCAAAATCTCAGCTGCTGTTCCAGGAAGTGAGTTGAGACCTACATTTTTAAGCTCAATTAGAAAGTCCTTGACAGAAATATTTAAAGTCTTTCTACCATGATCAATTTCAAGAGGAGAAAAAGCATGGATATGAATAGAGTCAGACACTGATCGAATGGCTCTCACAATATCAAGATATGTCTCCCCGGAAAATTTAGGATGAATGCCGCCTTGCAAGCAGACCTCAGTCGCGCCTCTATCAATCGCTTCTTTTGTTCTTCGAATTATTTCTTCCTCAGAAATATTATATGGCATACCTCTCAAGTCATCATGGCCTTTGCCTTTAGAAAAGGCGCAAAAATTACATTTAAAAGAGCATATATTGGTGTAGTTAATATTCCGATTCACTACAAAACTAATTTCTGATCCATGGATTTGAGATTTAATCTCATCAGCATATTTAACAATATACTGAAACTCATTCTCAGATGTCTCTAATAGTGACTGAACATTCATAGCAGAAGGGTTTGTCTCTACATCTTTAATTAGTGAACGTATATTTGAGCTAAGTATCGCCTCTGGATAAGATGGAGTTGTATTACTAACTCCAGATTTCCATTGATCAGATCGTATAAGTGATTGCGAATCAGTTATTTGCAATAACTTAGATGCTATTTCCTGTGTAGAGAAAGTCTCAAGATCGGCAAAGTATTTTGGGTACAACGTTGCTCTAGGCTTTAAGAGCTGATTAGTCTTTAAAACAATTTGGTTCAACTTTTCTATTTCAGGCCAAGGCGCCTCTGGATTGACATAATCCTTAGTTACCGGAGATATGCCTCCAAAATCATTGATTCCGGAAAGGGTTAATTGACTAATATATTCTGAATTTAAGTTGGGTGGTACTTGCAAGCTAATATCACCAGGCAAAATCAATCTAGCCATAGCAATTGTCCACATTAACTCATCAAAAGAAGGCTCTACTGCATTTGTCATTAATGTATTAGGTTTCGCCTTAAAATTTTGAACTATAACTTCTTGAACATGATTATATTTCTTATGTAGCTCTGAAATTTTATGCAATGACTCCAACCGTTCTAGCCTTGTTTCGCCAATTCCAATTAATATTCCAGTTGTAAAAGGAACACTTTGTTTTCCAGCTTCTTCTAAGGTCTGCATTCTAAATAATGGGTCTTTATCAGGAGATCCATAATGAGGCTGCCCTTTTTCAGTAAGGCGGGATGACAAAGATTCAACCATGAGCCCCATTGAGCCGCTTAAAGGTTTTAATTTTTTAATTTCATTGGGAGTTAAACAACCAGGATTAAGATGGGGAATAAGAGATGTTTCTTTTAAAACTGCCGCTGCACAAGCACCAAGATAGTCATTTGTAGTCTTAAAGCCATTCTCCTCCAGCCATTCTCTTGCAGCTTTGTACCTCAATTCAGGCTTATCACCAAGAGTAAATAAAGCCTCAAAGCAACCATGAGCCTCTCCCTCTTTTGCAATTGCAATAACTTGTGCAATTGATAAATAAGGAGATTCAACCTTTTTAGGTGTTTGAGCAAAAGTACAATAATGACAAACATCTCGACACAAAAACGTTAATGGTATGAATACCTTTGGCGAATAAGTGAGTAAATTTTTAAAATAGGCTTTTTTCTTTTCAAAAGATGATTGAATAAGAGCATCAGATAAACAGATATCGGCCAGGGAACTTAATTCAAAATAATCTATAGATCCTGTAGCAATTAATTGCTTCAAAGATAGATTTGATTGTTCTTGAATTTTCAACGAGCTAACTATTAATGTATTTAATTAGTTTGAAGTAATCTTTCTCGGAGTCAAGGTCATCTTGAAGGCTTTCTATATCTAAGTCTTGATAGTTAATATCATTATTTTTAAATTCTTGCTGAAAAAGATTATAGCTCTCTAGACCAAATTTAAGTTGAAAATTCATAGATGCGCTAAACATCAAACAGTTAGTTCCTTGCTTTTGGAGATCAGAAACTATAGTTACTTTTGAACTGCTATAGCTATGAGCAAGGATTTGTAAATCAGATTCATTAATTCGGGGAAGATCGGCATGCATTATTAAGACAATGTCGTGATTAGCATTCGAATAGATGGCTTTATCTAAACTTTCATTTAATGATAGTTCTGTAAAATAAGACTTAGAATTTTCTAAATGTAAATTACAATCATTTGTAACCACCGTGATTGAGTTGCATATTTTAGATTTAGATAAAATATCTATTGTATTTTTTGCCATTGAGGCCGCAAGAGCCTCTCTTTCTGCAAGGTTAATTATATTAGACAATCTTTTTTTTGAAGTTGAAAACTTTTTAATTGGTATAAATGCTGAGACATTCATTTATTTTGATTCAAGGACTTGAATGATTTCATGGGCAAGCGCATTTTTAGACTTAGTATTATTCATAATCAAATTAGTCATATGAACCTCAAATCCCAAGTTATTTAATTTAGCAGACTCGTTTAAATCAGACGTATCTATAAAAATTCTATTAGAGTAATTTTGATAAAATGTACCTATTGTTACAACACTAATCTCATGTCCCAACTCTAGCATCATTTTTGCTGTTGGCCCTTTTAAAGATTTAGCATTCACAATAGGACTGATAACGGTTACCTTTTCTGAAAAATCTTGAAGATGCTCACTCAGAGTGGTTAGCTGAAGCATTGGATTGATACTTACATATGGATTCGAAGGACATACAATAATCTCATCGTATCTTGATAATTCTATATCCTGATTAAATTTGGCCTTATCAAGCCCCTTAAACACAAAGTCAGTTACTGGAGGTTCACACTTTAGTTTCACGAAATATTCTTGAAATGAAAGTAATCTATTTTTTGTTTGGATATACGTTTCAACTGGTTGATTGCTCATCGGAAAAATATTTTTATGCAACTTAAATGATGTACACAAATTATGTGTGGCCTCAGTAAGAGAAAGCCCAGAATTTACTAAGTGTGTTCTCTGGATGTGAGTGGCCAAATCTTTATCTCCAAGCTGAAACCAAGTTTCTCCGCTCATATCACCCAATGCTGTTAGCATATTCCATGATTCGTCTTTTCTACCCCAGCCCTTTGATACATCGGACTCATCAGCAAGTGTATACATTACTGTATCTAGATCAGGACAAATTTTTAAATTTAGATGATTAAAATCGTCTCCGGTATTAACGGCAATAGTTAGATTCTTTGGATCGATTGAATTTCTAAATCCTAGAGCGAGTTTGGCGCCTCCTACTCCTCCGCACAGCAAGAGATAGTTTTTCATCTAAACAAATCCTCTTCTTCACCTCGAATTAACGATTGAGAATCACTAAGATTATTTTGTTTAAATTTATATCCTTTAATTATTACAACTGGTTTTTTTTGAGCTGCCTGACCCATCAACAAAGATGCAGCTGCAGCTAACTCATCAGCGATACCAATCTGAGTAACTTTTAATTCGTTTCCATAAAGATCTTTTTGACCTCGCTCATCTAAAATGCTTTCAATATTATGGCTGCCTATAGTAAAACCAACAATGCCATTTCTAAATGGTCTGCCCATGGTATCGGTAATTATTACAGATACATTCTTTTTAAAAAATTGAGACAGAGATTGAGAAATTTCTTTTGCAGATTCATCAGGATCTTCTGGCAATAACAATACAATGTCTTGCTCTTGATCAATATTAGACCTATCAATCCCTGCATTTGCATGAATAAATCCTAGCTTATGTTCTACGATCAATACACCCATTCTGTAACGAACAACTTTCTTTGACTCATTAAGAATAGCTTGGATAAATTTTGGATCTTTATCAATCTGCTTTGATAAGGTTTTAGCTTCCTCTGAGGGGCTGAGCGATGAAATATCTAGATACCTATTTTCTGATTTAGAGACAATCTTTTGAGCAATGGCAATGACATCCCCATCATCGACTAATATTGATTCAGATGCGATAGCATTAATAATTTCATCAGACAAATCTTGACCGGGCTGAATAAGAGGCATTGTCTCTAACGCAATGAGTTTAATTGAACTGATAATATTTCTCTTTTTAGTGACCAGTGATCTTAATGCCTGAATGGGCCAATGAGTGCTTTTTATTAATGGCGATAAGTATTGAAGTTAAGGCTTCAGCTGCAACTGAATTGCATAAAGGTCCAGCATGCCATCCTGTCAGACCAGCATCGGCTGCTAATTTAATTACGATATTTCTTGCATCAATTAAATCACCAGCAACCAAGACATCACAATCTATGTCGGCATCAGTTTGAAGTAATTCAGCTGAAATATTTTGAAAAGCAGATATCACAGTAGTATTTTCACCTAAAATTGATTGAGCATTTAATGCAGCAGAGCCAATTTCAGGCAGTTGCACTCTCATAACTTTTGGAGGCATCAATGGCACAGTTGCATCAATCATTATCTTATTATGCAAAGCATCATCAATACTTGAGAGCGTTGATTCTTGATGGGCAAATGGCACTGTTAAACAAGCAAGTTCGCAGGCTTTAGCTGCATCAAGATTTAACATCCCCGCTGAACTATCCATACCTAATTGGACTGCAATCTCATGAGCCTTATCTAGATCACGACTGCCTATAAGGACATCATGTCCAGCTTTAATCCATCTTGAGGCCAACCCTTTCCCCAAAGAACCTGTTCCTCCTAGAATAGCTATTTTCATTCAATATCTCCTTATTAATATTTAACAAATATTATACAAATTAACCAACCAATCAATGGGTTTATACAAGAATAAATTTGTCAATATAAATTAGACTTACATACTCTATAATTAAATAGATTAAATCGGCAAAAATTCTAAAAATGTTAAATTTAAAAAGTAAATCAATAGTGGTGACCGGAGGTACAAAAGGTATAGGCATTGAGATTGCTAAATCTTTTTTAAAGCAAAATGCTAAGGTATTTGTTCTTGCAAGACAAAAACCTAAAAGAATTATTCAGGCGAAAGGTAATAAAGCAATGTTTATTCAATGTGATATAAGAGATATAGAATCTCTAGATAACTGTGTAAAAGAAATTAAAGCTCAATCAAATTCAATTGATGTTTTAATAAATAACGCTGGTGGAGCTCCAATGGTTAATGCTCTAACGGCATCAAATAAATTCCACGAAGCTATCATTGATCTTAATTTATCTGCCCCTCTTAATGTAAGTCAAAGATTTGCCAAAATTATGATGAAACAAAAGACAGTTTCAAATATCATTAATATATCTAGCGTAACAGCAACAAGACCAACGCAAGGAAGTGCTGCTTATGGTGCAGCTAAGGGAGGCCTGGTAAATCTAACTAAAACCTTGGCAGTTGAATGGGCTCCGAAAATTAAGGTTAATTCTATAATTGTAGGTTACATAGAAACAGAAAATTCGATACTTCATTACGGAAGCAAAAAAGAAATTAATAAAATTGCTAAAACAATACCAATGAAGAGAATGGGAAAACCAGAGGATATTGCAAATGCTTGCTTATTCTTTTCTTCTCAAATGGCAGATTGGATTACAGGCTCAGCTCTAGAAGTTCATGGCGGTGGAGAAAAACCAGTTTATTTAGATGTAGCTAAGCCTAAACGAAATTAGCCAAATAGCTTTCTTACCAATCTATTTCCCCAGAATATTTTTAACGCGCCTTTAAGTTGCTCGAATGATTTATCAGTATAGGGATAGGCTGATGCAGATTTTTTGCCGATGATAATTGGCATTGGATGAGCATATGCTAATAAGCCCTCCTTTCCATTTACTACGCCGAGACCACTTTCTTTTACGCCGCCAAATGGTACTTCATTGACTCCATAACTCATTGCCATATCGTTGACAGAACATGCGCCCGTCTCAATTGATTTGGCTAATCTTTGCCCTTTAACCAAATCTTTAGTCCAAACATTTCCATTTAAACCATAATGAGACTGGTTAGCGAGCATTAATGCCTCATCTTCAGACTGAACTTTCATAATAGAGATAATTGGTCCAAAGGTTTCATCTTTCATGATCTTCATTTCATGAGTAACCTCAACTAGAACAGTGGGTTCAAAATATAGACCTTCAAAATTAGGGTTTCTTTTTCCACCAACTAATACCTTAGCCCCTTTTGCAACAGCATCATTGACATGATCTTCAATGATGTTGATTTGTTTATCCCAAAAAGTAGGTCCTACATCGCCTTTGCAGTCATTTGATTGGATTAGTGACTGGGTTATAGATACAACTTCCTCAACAAACTGATCATAGACCTCATCCATAACATAAATTCTTTCAGTACCGCAGCAATATTGACCTGCATTCATGCATGAACCAACAACTGCCCCACTTGCCGCATCCTTAATATCAGCATCAGAGCATACAATCATTGCATCTTTACCACCTAGCTCAAGGCTATAGGGAATAAGCATTTCTCCACATTTAGCTGCAATCTTCTTTCCAGTAGTAACACTGCCTGTGAAAGATACTTTATCTGGGGCACAATCAATTAACTCAGCACCTGTCTGACCATCTCCAATGACTGTCTGAACTAAATGTTGCGGAGCCTCCGCTAATGCAAAAATCTCCTGAACCAATGCTCCGGACATAGGTGTAACCTCAGATGGTTTTACCACCACACTGTTTCCACAAAGAACTGCCTGTATAACTGGATTGATGGAAAGTATGAAGGGTCCATTCCAGGGAGTAATAACAGCCACAACACCTCTTGGCTTGTATGTGATGATAGTCTTTTTAAGAAATTGCATAGGGCCGTGCATCTTGATTTTTTTATCTGCTAACCACTTTTGAGCTCTTTTGGCATAAAACACTAAAGAATCTACAGCTGAAAATACCTCCATAGCCATAGCTTCTTGCTCTGGTTTGCCAGTTTCTCTCATAACAACATCCATGATTCTGTCTTGCTGCTGAATTACAACATCGGCCACCCTATGCATTAATTCAACCCTTTCTTTTAATGTTGTCTTCTTCCATTCACTTTGTGCAACTTTAGCTTGCGTCATGATTGTTGAAATCTCTTCAGTTGATGTGCATTCATAAGTATCGATATGCGAAAGATTAACTGGGCTTTTTAAGGTTAATAGTTTTTTGCCGCCCTCAGAATGAGAAATAGAAAAAATAGCCATTTTTATAACTCCTTAAGTTTTGATTCAAGCATGGGTGTTACATGATTATTGATATGAGCATTCATTCCCATTGGCATAATTTCATAATGCTCTAGTTTTCTTACAACCTTGACCATAATAACGGTAAATTTGTATAGAGCTAAAATATAGTAGTAATCAAAATCATCTGCACTAAATCCAGTAAGAGCTTCCCATTTAGCAATGGTTGCTACTGGTCCAGGAAAACCACTTAATCTTTCAACATGAACTCCTTTTGAGTTGCAATCATCAATAGCTATGCCCCAAGCAAGATCCATACAAGGATCTCCAAGCGAAGCCATTTCCCAATCTAAAACAGCTGAAACTTGCCCATCAGGATCATACATAATATTTGCACACCTACAATCTCCCCAAAGAATTGAAGATTGAGTGGGCTTAGGCTTGTTGACCTTGAGCCATTCCCTCGCTTGATCAGCAACTGGATGTGCCTCACCTTCCATAGCCCAATCGTGAAAATTAAAATAATAATTTAACTCTTGATCAAGATAATCTTCTGAAAGCTTTGGTCTATTAAGAAATTCAAAATCTCCATTTGATATATCTACTTGGTGAACTTTAGCCATTTGCTCAACCCAACCCCACCAAATTCTTTCTCTTACATCTTCAGAGGAATCGGCTACCCATCCCTCTTGATGAAATGGAGGATTGTCAGAGGGAGCATCGCCACTAGCCATTTCCATAACATAAAACGATGTCCCAAATACCTCATCGCTAGGTTCGTACCACAGTACATTAGGCACTTTGATATCATGATCAGCTAATTTCTGCATAATCAAAAATTGCTTATGAATGTCATAGTCTGGAAATACAAAAAATCCTTCAGGATAGAATCGCAGAACCATTCCAGTATTAATTTTTGCGCCATCTAATTCATATGAAACATTGAAACTTAATGTTTCATTTGAGAAACCTGTATTCTCAGGGCCTCCTAATAATTTGACATCTAGGTCAGTGGCTCCATCTAATTGCGCATCAAGCCAGGCAGTAAAAATTACTCTAGTTTGATCTAAATCTCGTTCTTGTGGCTTCGGCATTGTATTGTTCTATTGATTGATTAAACATCAACCTTAATATAAATTTAAGCAATTAAAAAGAAAAACTATGGCTGATTTATTTAAAGAAAAATGGGATGCATTTTGCGAAAACCTTAAAGACGTTGGGTCAATTATTGAATCAGAATCTGCGCTAAATGAAACAGACCAAGCTGAAGGATACAGATACTTGCTTCGTTTAATGCGTTTATCATTAGAAATGAATTTAGAGCATTCCAATCCATCTACGCCATCTTTTTATAATCTTTCCCATGAAACTGCAAAAATAGGTGCTGATAATCCAGATAATATTTATTTAAATGCAAACATAGATGGAAGACAATCTTACGAAATCTACGGAAATGTTGGTGAATCAAACTATTTAAGCTTTGGTTTAAAAGAAAATAGATATAGCAAAGATGGCACTATGATTTCTTTGGGTGAAATTGATATGCGAGATATGACGGTGGATGCCTCAGGAGATTTTATTTTATATCTTGGTAATCAAGGTGAATCTAAAAATTTTTTACCACTTCCTAAAAATGCCAACATGCTAATTGTTCGTCAAACCTATGAAAATAGAATCTCTCAAACTCATGCAAAAATTAATATTAAAACTACAAGTTCACAAGCTACGCCTGAACTTTTAACCCCCACTAAACTTGAAACACAACTTAATCAATCTCTTGCTTTCGTTAGCGGAACTGCATCAACTTTTGTTAAGTGGGTGCACGAATTTAAAAATAATCATAGGAATCAATTGCCAATGGGCGATCAAGCTTTTTTTCAAGCAGCCGGTGGGGATCCTAAGATTTGTTACCTTCATGGTTATTATGACTTTTGCAAGGATGAATATTTGGAAATCACAACCAATGTTCCTGATTGTGAGTATTGGAATTTTCAGTTAGAAAATTATTGGATGGAATCTCTGGATTATCGTCATTACCCCATTCATATAAATAAATCATCGGCTATTCTTAATAGCGATAACACTCTAACCATCAATGTTAGTCACCATCACATTAATATGGAAAATAACCTTATAACTGAGGGTCGTAACAATGGAGCTATGCTTCTTCGGTGGATTGGAGCAAGTACATATCCAATCCCAACAGTAGAAATAAAAAAACTTGATGCCTTGGAGGTTAACTAATGCTAGATTCTTCAGCAATAAAAAGTGAGGCTAAAAAGCAAACTAATTTAGAAAATTTTGGTAATCCATTATTTTTGAAAGGATTTGAAAGTCTGGTTCAATCAATCAATCATGAGGCAGACTTAAATAATATTGGCTTAGAAGCACAAAAACATAGGTTAACCGGTGTATTGGCTAATTTACTTCTGATTGAGGAAGCTTGCATCAAACATCCAGAGATACTCAATGAAGAAATTAATTCTCCTGTTGTAATTGTCGGTCTTCCAAGAACAGGAAGCACTATGACCCACAGGCTTCTTGCCTCTGATCCAAGGCATACTGCAATGCTTTGGTGGGAAGGAAGATATCCAGCCATGCTAAATGATGAAATTCGAGGCAATCCACAAGAACGCATGGAAATGGGAAAAGCTGAAGTTGAAGCAGTAATGCAAGCCTCACCTGAGGCGCTAACTATTCACCCTTGGGATTACAAGGGTGCAGATGAAGAAATATTACTTTTAGAACATACATTTTTTAGCACAGTTCCAGAATCCTTTATGCGGCTCCCCTCTTATTCTCAATGGGTCGAATCGCAGGATCATATTCATGCATATGCTCAGCTAAAAAAAATGCTTCAATATCTTCAATGGCAGAGTCCCGGAAGAGAAGAAAAAAGATGGGTTTTAAAATCGCCTCATCATCTTGGCTTCATTGATAAACTATTAGAAATTTTTCCAGATTCAAAAATTATACAAACTCATAGAGACCCATTGAAAACAGTTCCATCATTTTGCTCAATGTGTGCGAATTTATTTGAGCCTCTCACAAACACATATGATAAAAATGAGATTGGCTATCATTGGGCTCATAAGTTAGCCAAAGTATTAAATCATTGCATGAAAGTGAGCAATGAAAATAAAGATAATTTCCTCAATCTTGAATTTAATAAAATGATTAAAGATCCTATTTTGGAAATGAAGGAGATTTATAATTTCATTGGTGAAGATTTTACTGATCAAACAGAAAATGCAATGAATGCCTGGAATGAAGAAAATCAACATGAGATGGGCGCCCATCAATATTCACTTGAAGAATTTGGATTGGAGAGTTCATTCATTGATAATTACTTTCATGAATATACGAATCAATATATAAAATAGGAACTAAAATGTTATTAAAAGATAAGGTGGTAATTGTTTCCGGTATTGGACCAGGTTTAGGTCAAGAGCTTGCTTATGGTGCTGCTAGAGAAGGTGCAAAAATTGCAATAGCCGCAAGATCTACTGACCTGCTTAACAAACTTAAAAATGAAATTGGTAAAAAATCAGATGTAATCGCAATTCCGTGTGATATAACCAACCCTGAAGACTGCAAAAATTTAGTTGAAGAAACGGTAAAGAAATATGGGAAGCTTGATGGGTTAATTAATAGCGCCTATCGTGCTGGTGATTTTAAGGAAGTTAAAGATTCTGATTTTTCTGATTGGCAGGAAACTATGAACACAAACTTTTTTGGAACTATGAATCTCACAATGGCTGCAGTTAAGGAGATGACTCCAAATCAACAAGGTGCAATCGTAATGATCAACAGCCTTATAACTAAAAAGCCACTCCCGACGCAAGGCGGATATGCAGCATCAAAAGGTGCTCTTGCAACTGCAACTAAAATTCTTGCAAAAGAACTTGGGCCAAGTGGAATTAGGGTTAATTCAGTCTATATGGGATGGATGTGGGGTCCACCTGTTGAAATGTATGTAAATTTTACTGCTGACTCTATGGGTGTTGAACCAAAAGATATTATTGGGGGAGTTACTAAAGACATTCCATTGGGAATTATTCCTGATGATGCAGATTGTGCAAATGCTGCATTATTTCTAATCTCAGATCTCGCAAAAGTTATTACTGGGGCTAACTTAGATGTAAATGGTGGAGAATTTATGACATAGATGAGTATCAAATGATATTTATTCGTCAAGCTAAAAAAAAGTATTTCTTGTTTTTTTAAGAAATAAGAATTTACATGCAATTATTGTTTAAAATCCAAATATGGCAATTAATAAAGATATTCATACTGTTGATCTGATGCTTGGTATCCCTGAGCAAGAAGATAGATCTGATTGGTATACATTCATGGAACCTCTTCTTCGTGATGAGGAATCTAAATCTATGTTTAAGATGCCTGCTCAATATATGTTTAAAGATATCCCGGAAACTGGGTCGCATGATGACTTTATACAATTCACTATTGAGCAAATGGATAAATTTCATATTAATCAAGCAATGATAGGATTTCATGAGAAGTCCGAAGTAAAAGTTGAGGCTGCAAAAAATCATACGGATAGATTTATTTTTGATTTACCAGTGAATCCTAATATAGAAAATGAAGCCGAAAACATAAAAAGACATTACGAGACATATGGCATTAAAGCTGTGAGTGCTTTCCCCTCCGGGTTGTACCCTCAAGTTGCAATCAATGATCCAAAATGGCATTCGATATATGAGATGTGTGTTGAGTTAGACATACCTTTTTTCTGTTGTGTTGGAGTGCCTGGACCCAGAATTCCCATGGCTCCTCAAAAAGTTGAACTAGTCGATGAAGTTTGTTGGTATTTTCCTGAGTTAAAGTTCGTTATGCGGCACGGAGCAGAGCCTTGGACAGCTCTGGCTTGCAAACTAATGCTCAAGTATCCTAATTTATATTATTCAACGAGTGCATTTTCACCAAAACATTATCCTAAGGACATTATTAATTTTGCTAATACACGTGGGAAAAATAAAATAATGTACGCAGGATATTTCCCCATGGGTTTATCTTTGGATAAAATTTTTGGCGAGATGGATGATGTGCCTCTAAAAGATGATGTATGGCCATTATTTTTAGGAGAGAATGCTAAAAGAGTGCTCAAGTTAGGGATATAATTAAAACCACAAAAAAAAATTACCACAGACTATGACTGAAAAAATAAGATATTCAATGTTGCAAATTCCATTTGGCTGGTACGTTGTTGACTATTCAAATGAACTCAAGCCCGGAGAGGTCAAAGCGGTGCGGTATTTTGCGCAAGATCAAGTGCTATTTAGAACTGAGTCAGGCGAAGTAAGTATGTTGGATGCTTATTGCCCTCATTTGGGCGCTCATCTAGGTCACGGTGGGATCATAAATGGTGAATGCATTGAATGTCCTTTCCATGCCTGGAGATGGAAAACAGATGGAAAGATTGGTGAAATACCTTACGCTAAAAATATTCCTCCAAAAGCCAAAGAAACTAAAATATTTACTTACCCTACAGTAGAAAGAAATAATCTTATCTATGCTTGGTATCACCCTAACGGAGAAGAGCCTCACTATGAAGTTGAAACCTATCCAGAAATTAATGATCCTGAGTGGGGAGATGAATTTGAAAAATTTGAATATCGCATAAAATGTCATATTCAGGATATGGCAGAGAATGCTGTTGATGCTGCCCATTTCATGTATGTGCATGGAGTTGCCTCATATCCAGAATTTGAGGTCACTTACAAAGACCAAAAAAGATTTTTTTACCAAAAAGCAGACATGGTTACCCCTAGGGGCACTGTAAAAGGCAAAATATCAGGAGCCTCTAATGGACCTGGAGATAACTTTACGAAGTTTGAAGGTATATGTGACACCCTATTATTAGGCTCAACTACTCCAACTGAAAATGAAGAAGTCATAACAAGATTTTCTTTTCTGCAGAAAAAAGTTAATGGGGAAGTTCCAACTGGCGGTGTCGGTGCCGCTATTATTGCGGATATAAATAAGCAAGTTAGAGAAGACATTCCAGTGTGGGAAAATAAACAATATGCTTCTAAACCAGTTCTTTGCGATTCAGATGGTCCAATTGCTAAATTTAGAAAGCATTTTGCAACCTTCTATACTGATCAAAAGCAGTAGATGCCTTACTAAGCCATCAAACTAAGAGAGTAATTATTTTATCCAGCCTATTTTGATATTAGCTTTTTAGGATAAACAAGATATTTTCCTCTAATAAAGTCACTGGACTCATGCCAACTTGTTCAAAGTTGAGCTTTGGTGATTCTTCAATCCTTCCAATTTCTTCCTTGTATCTATAGAAAATAATGGTTGGGGTTTTTTTTATCTTTAAAATTACACCTCTGTTCTCAGGTTCATTCTTTTGATAATTTAAACCTATCAATGAAATCAACTCAGGTTTTATGTTGATGTCTTCAAGAAGTCTTAATAATTTTGGTATTTCCCTTTGACTATCATGACACCAGGTTCCAAATAGAACTTTAAGGCTTATGCCATCAAGATCTAACTTTTCATCTGAGCTAAGAGGCTCAGCATCAAGATAATTTTGATGAAATTTTCTGTGAGTTGAAAAAAGTTCATCTTTTGAAATATCACCAACTAACATTAAATTAGTTGACCCAAGAATTGGGAAACTTATAAATAGAGCTAAGCAAAGGTTTGTAACTTTATTCAAAATTATTAAACCCTAGGAATCTATAGGCTCAAAATCAAACTTACTTACGCCACATTCTGGGCAAACCCAATCATCAGGAATGTCCTCCCATTTGGTTCCAGCAGGTATGCCGTCTTCAGGGTCGCCTAGTTCCTCATCATAGATATATCCACATATTACGCATTCATATTTCTTATACTGCATTTTTATTTAATTTTGATTTAATTTCCTCATGATCTTCTCTGCCCAATGAATGTGTAAAGAGTAGATATGAAGCTATAGAATAACTAATGATAGGTACAAATGTATAAATATAATAAATTGCCATTTTTGAAGACTCTGTATTTGCTGTTCCAATAGAGATATCAAATCCCCAATAAAGCTCTAAGACTAGGTAAGGAAGGACTGCTGCAAGAGCAAACCCTACTTTCGTAAGAGTCGTTAGAAATGAAAAAACAGTGCCAGAAATATTTTCTCCAACTTCAACTGCTAACTTATCAGAAACATCTGCGGTCATTGCATTTATCAGTGGGAGTGGACCAGAAAAAGAAAGTCCGTATAAGACTATGAATGATCCTACTGCAATTAATTTATAAGTTGTCTCTAGGTCTTTAATAAACCAATAGCCAATAAAACCTGATGTTAAGACTATTATGGCGTAAATGCAGGATACTCCAGCAGCAAAATGCTTAGAAGTCTTTAAGCTTAGGTGCCTCCATATCCCCAAACCAAACACACTCACAATATAATAAATTAACATCAGCCTTGATGAGTATTCAGGAAGCTCAATCACAACTTCCATCCAGATTAAATACAGAGCTCCATTTAAACTCATGCAAAAAGCTATTAAGACTGCAGCAATTACAATTCTTATTAACATTTTATTTGAAAATAATTTCTTAAAATTCTTGAATGGATTCTTTGATCTATCTCTAGAGATTGACTCCATAGAGTCAGGGGTCTGAATAATAGCGTTAAGAGTTATTATTGGAATGCAAAACAGAACAAAGATACCAATAGCATTAACCTTTGCCTGTAACGAAGGATCATTTATCTCAACTGCTGCTGGAATTGCGATAACTGAAAACATTCCTAGAAGCGCCATTAATTCTCTTAATGTTAATAGTTTAGTTCTGTCATCATAATCAGGAGCTAGAAACGTTGCCCAAGATAGTTGTGTGATGCTGCTCAAAGTAAAAGCTGAATAAAGCAAAAACAATCCCACAAAAAAATAAATTGAGGATGGGGATGAGGTGGTGGGTAAAAAAATTAAGAAAGTGGCTAGCATAAATATAGGAGCAGAAAGAAAAATCCAATGCTTATGTTTACCCCATCTAGAAGGAAATTTATCAATTAAAAGACCCATTATTGGATCGGTTAAAATATCAGTAAATCTTCCAAGAAAAAAAATAATACCGACCAAAGATAGCCCTAGACCTAAATCATCTGCGTAAAACGGCAAAATAAATATAAAAATTGGCATTCCGGCTGCAGAAGTCGGAAGATTTAATGCGGTATATGAAAGCCGCTGAAATAATTTCATATTGCTGGAGCGCTTAAGATTTAAAAACGTCTCTCATTGAAATAATACCAACAAGATGCTCTCCAGAGAACACCGGTAAATGTCGAATTTGATTTTCGAGCATAAGTTGTTTCGCTTCAGAGTTAGAGGTATCTGGACAAGTAAAAATTAATTTCTTTGTCATAACATCTTTAACAGTTTTGGATGCAAATGTTTTAGATCCACCAGACAATGCGTAAACAAAATCTCGTTCAGTTAAAATACCAACAACAGATGATTTGCATAGATGATTCTCAGAGCCACATTTAGATATCATCAAAGCACCGATTTTATTTTTATTCATCAAAACAGCAGCTTCAAATAAATCTGAATCCTCGGGAATAGTAAAAATGTCCCAATATTTTTGTTCATTCAGATGGTCTTTCACTTTTTTCATGATTCTTGAGCAGACAGCCTTAGCTTAAAAGTATTTATGTAAAAGATATTAACACCCAATCTAATTTCTTGGTATCATATGCATAATTATTACGTATAATTTTTACGTATTTTTTTAACATTTTAAACATTTGATCAATATGAAATCATTAAATTGCCTGATAGTTTTTCTTTTTGCATTTTTATTTGCCCTACCAGCTTTTGCTGGTGATAGGGGTTACGTTGGAGAAGAAGGGACTGAAATTGAAGTAAATAGAGTGTCTAGCCCTTCTCCTGAATATCCAAGACGAGCTATACGACTTGGAGTCGAAGGATCGGTTCGATTAGAGTTTGATGTAGACACCGATGGCTCAGTGCTTGATCCATATGTAGTGGAAAGTAGTCCTGCAGGTGTTTTTGACAGAGCTGCAATAAAAGCAGTCAGAAAGTTCTTATATGAACCTCCAACTTACAATGGTACTTCAGTGAAGGTAAACAACGTCCAAATCGATCTTACCTTTAAGCTAGCTAATTAAGTTCTGCTTCGTATAAATACAGGTAAATAATGCCTATAAGACTCCAGTTACTATTATTTGGGGTCATTGGTAACATTCTTGTTGCTGCAATCTTTATATTTTCATTTGGTTATAGAGAAAATATTCAAGAAGACTCCTCTAATGAATCACTTTTAACGCTCTATGAATCTGCCTGGTATCAAACATACAATAAATCGTTTGATGTTATGTCAAAGTGGCTACCAGTAACTGGTGAAAATTCATCATTCTGGGACCCAGATTCAGAAATTTTTCCTGATGAGGTTAATTCAAGTAACATTTTTACCAACCCATTACTTGATACTATTAGTGCAAACAGAATTGGTGATGCTCAATACTTAATCGAGCTGTTTTTTGAAGAAGAGCTCGATTACGGAAACTTAAGTTACGTAATGGCATATTTTCCATCAGGTGAGAGAATCTACTGTGGAAGTGCCTTAGATCTATTGGGAGTTGATCCCTGCTCACCTTCAGCAAGACCTGAGTTCTTTAGCTATCTTGATGCCTATTTAAAAGAAGCATCAATACGACCAAGACAGTCAATTGTAAAAATTAGAGATAGAGATGAAGAGCAAGCAGCCACGCTGAATCAGGCTCTTTCATTTCCTGTAAAAGTAGAAGGTGAAACATTAGCAATTGTTAGCTTAGGCGTTGATATACGAAAAGGCCTTGAAGTTTTTGAAGACGAGTTTGAGGTAAGAACTGCAATAAATACTCAATCTGGTTTAATTTCTTTAAATGATTATTATCAACAATTTGGCGATACAGAAGATAATTTATTTGATTTAGAAAACTTTAATAAATTAACAGATAAGGCTGCTTCTTTTAAAAAGGCAAATGGCTCAAGATATTCACAAAAAGATACCGAGCTTGGGACTTCAGTTACTCTGCTGCAACTAAGCTCCTCTCTTTCTGCGGACGAGGCCCAACTATATGTTTTTAAAGATGAGAGAGAGAATATTCTTCGGGCAGCCAATGTTTTAAATCTCACTTATGTCGCAGCAATATCTTTTGTTATTTTTATAATCTCTTTAATCGCATTTATCACGACTCGTACATTTGGGGGCATCACAAAAGCCATTGAGGTGCTAGAAGGACTAACAAAAGGTGATCACACTCAAGAAATGCCCGTTAGAAAAGGTATCCTTGCCTCAGAGAGTGATGAGGTTGGCCAACTATCTACTGCCTTAAAATCATATAAATCGCATCTTGTTGAAATGGAATCCATACGTGGCGAGCAAGCCAAGAGAAGACATGAGAGAGACGAGGTAATTATTGAAAAGATGTTGGCATTAGCTGATCAATTAGATGGCAGCGCAAGAACACTTATCCTGAATGATATTAAAAAAATGAAAGATCTTGCTGATAACTCTGATAGAAACTCAAGTGAGGAAGCTTCAGTAGAACTCATGTTGGTAGCTTTCTCCAGAATGTCAGATGAAGTGAACGGTTTAATTGATGCTAGAACTGGTGAAATGGAAAGTGCCCGAGATGAAGCAAGGGATGCAAGTGATCAAAAAACTAAGTTCTTTGCAAACATGAGTCATGAGCTTAGAACTCCTCTCAATGCAATCCTGGGATATGGAGAAATGCTTTATGAGGATTGTGAGGACCTTGGTTATGATGATCTATTACCAGATTTAAAGAAAATTACCTCCTCTGGATCGCATCTATTATCACTAATCAATAATATTTTAGATTTATCTAAAATTGAAGCCGGAAAAATGGAATTATTTATCACTAGTTTTGAAATTGAGAACATGATTCAAACTATAAAAGATGTTTCAGAACCATTGGCAGCTAAGAATGATAATGGTTTTGTTATCAACCTCGATGGTGCTATGGGCTCAATGTCACAAGATGAAACAAAACTAAGACAATGTCTTACTAATTTTTTAAGTAATGGATTTAAATTTACAAAAAATGGAACTGTTACTCTTGATGTTAAATCACGACTAAATGGTGATATTGAATTTATTGATTTTGCTGTAATTGATACCGGTGCAGGAATGAGTGCTGAAGGAGTTGCAAAAGTTTTCGAAGAATATACTCAAGCTGAACGATCAACATCTGCAAATTATGGTGGCACTGGATTGGGATTACCTATTTCTAAAAAGTTTGCAGAAATGATGGGTGGTGATGTTGTTGTAACAAGCGAAGAAGGAGTAGGCTCTGTATTTACTCTTTCAGTGCCTCGAGAATGCCCTGAATACAATGAAGATGAAGTTGACAGCAATGTTATTAATTTAGATGCTGATGATAATCTTGTGGTGCTTGTTGACGATGATGTTGCGATGCATGATCTAATTAAAAGAACAATTTCTAAACTGAATTTAACACTTATTGGCGCGACGAATAGTGAAAAAGGCATGGAGTTAATTAGAGAAGTTAAACCTAAATTGATTCTGCTAGATGTCTTAATGCCTGGAAGAGATGGATGGTCATTGCTTAAAGAATGCAAGACCGACACAGAGCTTAAAGACATTCCAGTTATTATGATCAGTCAATTAAATCAATCCAATCTTGCAGCCTCTCTCGGTGCCAATGATTATTTAACAAAACCCATCGACAGAACTCATTTTGTAAATACAATTCAGAGACTTCTTGGAACAGGAGGGAAAGATCAAAAAGTTCTTGTCATTGATGATGATAAAGATGTACGGGAGTTACTCTCAAGACTCCTCAAAGATGCCGGCTATAGACCTATTGATGCCAGAGATGGAAAAGAAGGTTTGGAGCGAACAAAAGATGAGCCTGCTTTGATTATTTTAGATCTTGAAATGCCCCGCATGGATGGTTTTGAATTTCTTGATAATTATATAAAGGATGTTTCTGAAGAAAAAAGAGCGCCTGTACTAGTTTTTTCTGGAAAAGACTTAACGGACGTGCAAGAAGACCTTTTAAAAGAACGAGTGGTGGGTTTAGTTAAAAAAGATGATGTATCCATGGATAATCTTTCCAAGATGATACAAGGAATAGTTCAAAAATAACTACTAATTAAGCAAGGCTTCTATTTTTTCAAGCAATCGTTTGAAATCAACTGGCTTTGTATCAAAATCATCAGCCCCACATTCTAATGCTTTCTGTTTATCAGACTCTAACGCATGAGCAGTAAGTGCAATAATAGGTATAGAGCTTATTGAGTCATCAGCTTTTGCCTGAATTGTTGCTTCCCAGCCATCCAAGACTGGAAGACCCATATCCATCAAAACCAAATCAGGAGATTCACTTCGCATCATGTCTAAGCCTGCTTGGCCATCGAATGCCATAATAATTTCATAGCCTCTGCGTGAGAGCCTTCGAGATAGCATGTCTCGATTCATTTCATTGTCCTCAACATAAAGTAATTTTGCCATTGTATTAGTCTCCTGCTAACTCAGTATCAATTAATTTAAATCTATTTCTACCATCTTTTTTAGCTTCATAAAGTCTCTCATCAGCTTTGTTGGTTAAGTCAGCCGAAGTTTCAGTTTCTGTTGAAAATGCTACGCCGCCACTTGAGCTTACCTTAATATCTGTGCCGTCAAAATTAACAATATTGCTATTAATTTTCTTGATTAGCTTTTTACAAAATTCCTTTGCCTGATCAGGGTCAAGATAGAGAATCGCTAAAAATTCTTCTCCCCCTATTCTACCAACTATGTTGGGTGAAGAAATCTCTGCTTGTAACAATTGTGCAAATGATATCAAAACTGCATCCCCTCCCGCATGACCATAGTTATCATTCACTTGTTTAAAAAAATCGATGTCAAACATTATGGTCGCAAATTGACGATCTTTTGATTGCTTAGAATTATCCATGGCCTCATCTAAAGCTTCAAAAATTACACGGCGATTATAAATGCCTGTAAGCTGATCTGTGGTCGCCTGAATATGCAATTTATTTACCAGTTCTTTTTCACGCTCACGCCAAAACTTTCTTTCTAAAGCAGCCACAACTTTAGCAAGTAAAATAGTGCCATTAATAGGTTTGGGAAGATAATCTTGAGCGCCTAGTTGAATGCATTTGGAAATACTATCAACATCGTTAAATGCTGAAACCATGATCACCGGCAAGGATTCTGCATTATGCTCTTTTCTAAAAGTTTTTAATAATTCCAGGCCATTAATATCTGGCAATATCACATCTAACAAAATTAAATCAGGGGTTTTTTTAAAAACTTCCGTTATTGCAGTATTTCCATCATAGGCTGTTCTGCAGGTTAGCCCCTGCATGGATAAACGCCTTTGAAGAACCTCACAATTTGTTACATTATCGTCAACAATAAGAATATCTGATTCTTTGATGTCATCGCCAAGGGTAATAGAATACTCTATATCACCCAGAGATTTGAATAACGCTTCTGCGGATTCAAGTTGATTGGATGAATTATTATTTTTAGGATCAATTGCTTCACCGCGAATATAATCAACAAAGTTTTCTATTGCTTTTTCAGTATCTCTTGCAAGATTTATAATTTGTTGAAAATCTTCTAAAGTGCCTTTTCCAATATCATCTTCATAATCTTCCATTAAAATTTCACTATAACCAATGATTGCGTTTAAGGGAGTTCTTAAATTATGACGGAGTTCTGAATATTCTTCTGGTGATTTCTTGGCTGAGTCTGCATTCACGCCAGTATTTTGCACAAAAGCAACCTCGTACTGATCAATTAATTTAGAACAAGATGATTTAATTTGCTCAATTTCATCGTCGGATTGAAGATCTGCCTCATCAAGAACTTTTTCAACCATATCTACATAATCAAATATGGCATTGGCGGGTGTAATAAAATCTTGTTTGATTTGGGTGAGAATAATCTCCTCTGCTCCTTTGGATGTTTTTTTTGGAATAAGCTTATCCATAATTAAGTTTCCTTAGTTTTAAATGAATCCAAAAAATCAGGTCGATGCATTAAATAACCTTGACCAATTTTACAACCTAGATCTAGCATCATTTTTTTATCATCTTCAGTCTCTATACCCTCACCTATCATTTCTAATTCAAGATCTTCACAAACTTCTGAAACAAAGCTTATAAGCCTTGCAGTGGATGGGTCGGAAACATTAAAAGTGAAATGTTTATCCAATTTAACAACATCAATAGGCAGGTCTCTGACGTATTTTAACGATGCATAACCAGCACCAAAGTCATCCAAGGCAATTTTAATTCCTTTGTGTTTCAAAAGACGTAAAGATTGGGAGGCAATGTTAATATCTTGTAACTCTGCAGTTTCTGTAACTTCAAGACCGAGTTGATTGGGGGCAAGCTTATGTTTTTCTATAAAGTCTGTAAATATTGAGCAAAACTCTGGATGCATTATCGTATGCGCCGAAACATTCAAGTAAAGTGTTGCGTTCTTAAATCCTATTTTTTCTTTTATGGCAAAGAATTTTTCTAACTGAACTAATGACTCTAAAACAACCAAAGAAAATAAACTCTCTCCCTCTATTTGAGGAATTATTTGATCATTTGCTAAATAACCACCCTTGCCATCTTGGAGCCTGAGAAGAGCTTCAATCCCAGTAACTTCATTTGTTTCAAGGTTTACTTGTTTCTGATAAGCCAATTCAATGCGTTTGTACTCTATACAATCAATAGTTTTCCTCAAAGCATCAAGACCTGACCTGGAAGAGCATAATAATTCAATTAACATAATACCCTTAGATACATCAACAGGAATCATGTGAACTCTCGTTCGCATGAAAAAATTAATTTCTCTTAAAGAAATCTCTATAGGAGTATCATAATAAAGAGCAATAGAATCTAAATCACCAAAATTACTAGTAACTTTTTCATCAATTTTGATAACAGAGAGCTCATCCAATGAGTTCAAATTGAAGATATAATTTGCAGCAATATTTGCCCATGCAATGGAACCATCAAGTTCATAAATAATGTAGGGACTGGGGTGATGTTGCAAAGACTTTGTTAAGTAATTAAGCTCTTGATCAGTATCCATCTTTGTTAGCCGTATAATTTACTTTGTTTAATTTGTTCATCGACAAGCTCGACAAAATCTTCTGCAAATGTAATTTTTATAAATTCCCATATTTCAAGATGCTTTGGCTCCTTAAAGAGTGTTTTGAATGATACTAGCATTGCGTTCCATTCCTCCTCATCCAACATCCCAATTTTAAATTGATAAAATTGATTTTCACGAGCTCTTAGCATCACACTAAAATATGTTAAGTATACTGCGTTTTCTTCTTTGGTTAGTTCTTCGTTATTTCTCAGTTTTATCTTCGTATCTACAAGAATGGGTTTCATCCCCGCAAGGGCAACTTTCTGATGAGAATCAGCAATATTTTGTCTTGCATTCGCTCGCGCAACTCTGTTTTGCTCTCTCAATTCAGTCACCAAAAAATAGACTGTAACAAGCACTGTAAATGGTCCAACAGTTTGGAGAATTAATATGATTGTTTCAAAATTCACTTAATAACTATATGTGTTTTTTATAGCTTAATATAAGGTTTTTTTACAAGTCGGTAAAGAAACTTGAGGGATATAAAAAAATATTTCTAACGTATAATGATCACCTGCGCCCGTAGCTCAGCTGGATAGAGTACTTGGCTACGAACCAAGGGGTCGGGAGTTCGAATCTCTCCGGGCGCGCCAGTATTTATTTAGGACTATAAAACTTCAATGTTGAATCTTTGATTGATAGCAATCTAACCAAAAAAATATCTTTTATATAATTTTGATAATTGCGCCATGGGGATCTCATGCCTTGCTTAGGCATTCTATTTAAAGCTCTTTGAACATACCCAGAACTAAAATCAATGTATGCGTCATCAACCATTGCATTTGGGTCTTCTTCAGGAATACAAGCAGCAACTCCTTGCTTGTCCATTTGATTTAAAAGTCTGCATACATACTCACAAGTAAGATCTGCTCTCAAAGTCCATGAAGCATTTACATAACCAAAAGAAAAAGCAAGATTCGGCACTCCACTTAACATCATTCCCTTATATGAAAGTTTGTTATGAGGCTCTACTGTTACTTGATCAATTGAAACGTTAATATCATTTAAAGCATTTAATTCTATTCCGGTTGCAGAGATAATAATATCCGCATCAATGATCTTGCCTGATTTAACCAAGATCCCCTCCTCGGTAAATCTATCTATATGATCGGTCACCACAGAAGCTCGCTCTTGTTTAATTGCATGAAAAAGATCGCTATCGGGAACAAGACACATACGTTGATCCCAAGG
>JBJLIA010000034.1:0-59641 GCA_045564035.1 Gammaproteobacteria bacterium
AAATTGAGTATAAGCATAACAACAGATACTACACCAATGAAGGTTATCAATTTAGCATTAATACTACTTTGGGAATCCATGACCTAACTGTAGGTTACAGAGACATGGAAGATTCAGAGAGCAGACTTCAGGCTCACGAATACGCAGATCAAGCAGCTGATGGTTCATTATCAGCTCTATATGGGTATATTGGCTTAAATAATAGTAATAACAGATTAAGAGAATCTAGCGCAACTTCATATTACCTTCAAGATACTATGGATTTTGGAAGACTAAATGTAACTTTAGGTTACAGATCTGAGGACTATGATCAACGTCACAGAAGATGGTCGGATCGCGCAGGACCAAACTTAACGATGGTTAGAACAGGTGAAGCTGACAATAGAGATACCTTTGCTACGAATGATCACACAACGCAAAGTTTAGGCGCCACATATGAACTTAGTGACAACATTACTTTAGTAGCAGGTTTTCATGAAGGAATGACGCCTATGTTTGGAGCAGATCCAGAAGAAGCTGATAACACTGAGCTTGGTTTAAGATATTCAAATGGCATGACTAATATAGAGTTTTTCTACTTTGCAAGTGAATACTCAAATCTTGCGGCTGAATGCACCCTTGTAAGTGGTGCGGCATGTAATGCTGACGAATCCGCTGTATTTAGTGGCGGTGCTGCAGATGTAGACGGATTAGAGTTTACTGGCTCATGGGTATTAGAAGGTGACGGAGTAAGCTATCCTATTGCTTTAGCTTACACTTCAACAGATGCAACCTTCAATAATAGCTCAGAGAGTGATTATTTTGGTTTAGTTGCAGCGGGTGATGATCTTCCGTATATCCCAAGTTCTTCTATGTCATTAGTTGCAGGTTTTGTTACTGAGAACGGTTTAAGCGGAAACATGAGATTAATTGACATTGGTAGCTCATGCTCAATAGCAGCATGTGGAACTTATAACAAGATCAATGCACATACTATTATTGATCTTAATATAAGAAAGGCACTTACTGATTCAATGGATGTTTATGCGATTCTTGAAAATGTCTCTGATGATGCTGATATTATTTCTAGAGCTCCATCAGAAGGCGCAAGATCACAAAAACCTAGAACTCTTAAATTTGGATTTAGTTATAGGTTTTAATTAATTTCTCACTGGAGGCTGCCGATAAAAAAGTTGTGGTAGCTTTACTCCCTGAACCCTTCATAATTGTTCCCTAAGACGAACACAGGGTTTAAGGTAGCCTCCTTTGAGGAACCTTACTCAAAAGAGATTGGTATAGAAACATGGAAATTTTCTCTCCCCAAGCTCCCAAGTTTGATCTCATTATTACCCTTAAGTTTTAATATATTTCAGATTTTGGGGTTTATCAATCCCTGGCGAGCCTCGAAGCGTTAAAAGAATACTTTGTTGCACTGGAAAAGATATCTTGTACAATTGTTTCGTCGTGTGGGGCTATAGCTCAGCTGGGAGAGCACCTGCTTTGCAAGCAGGGGGTCCGCGGTTCGATCCCGCGTAGCTCCACCATTATTCAATAATCATCAAATCCTCAGCAATAATAGTTTTACCATCATATATTTGACGCACTTCTTGCAGTATTTCTTCTGGACTAGACCCCCAAAACAAAATATGAGAGAGCAATAATAATTTTGGCTTCACTCTGGTTGAAAGCTCTGCAACCTCAAAAGTCGATGTGTGATGGCCAGAATGATATATCTGCCAGTCCTTGGTTTTTTTTATGAACCCTGCGTATGAATATACTTCATGAACAAGAATATCGGCACCAACGGCATACTTTTCTAACTCTTTTGAAGGGCCGGTATCTCCAGAAAAAACAATAACCTTATCCTCTGAAGTAATCCTAAAACCATAGGCATCCTCAAAGCTTCCATGAGGCACTTTAAACGCCTCCACAGATATATTTATATCTTTGAATACCAAACCCTCTTTTAAAAGATGGAAATTATATTTATAACCAATAGTGTTTGATGGTTGAGTTCCATGGATTCTATAATTTATATCCTCTTCAAAAGCCTGCAGCGTTGATTCAGCCATTTTCTCTAAACCGATAGGACCAAATAAATTGATTCTTTTATTACGTCCCATAATCCAAGGCGTCAGCAATAAGTCAGCTAAACCAGCTGTATGATCTGAATGAATATGAGTTAAAAACGCATGCTCAATATTTTTGACTGTCATAGCTGTTATTTCACCTCCCCACTCTGGAGAAAAGCTAGCCATACTTCTTATTACACCGGAACCAAAATCAATTAAATATGCTTTATCATTTACTACTACCGCATAAGCAGATCCATTTCTTTGAGGATCAGGATTTGGAGTCCCAGAACCCAAGACGATTAATTTAGTTGATGCATTTAAGAGTAATGGCAAAAGAATTAAAGGTAGAAATATTTTTTTCATGTTAGGTATAAGAGATTACAATTTATAATAAATCATACATTTAATTGTTTATAAACAATGTCAGAATATCAATCAATTCCAGAAATAATGCAATCAGCCGTCACCCCAGTTTTTCTATTAGCTGGAATAGGAGCATTATTAAACGTTATGACCGGAAGGCTTGGCAGGATCATTGATAGGCTCAGATATCTTCAAAGTTTCCTTGTAAGAGTTTCTGAAGATGACAAAGAAATCATGTTGTTAAATCGTAAAAGGTTAATTTTTCGCACAAGATTGATTAATACATCAATCTTTTTTTGCACTCTTAGTGGATTAATAGTCTGCATTGTCATTGGTACGTTATTTATTGGAGGTATTTATAAAATTTCTTTAGGTGGGTTTATTTCTTTTGCATTTATACTTTGCATGCTCTGTTTAATACTGTCTTTAATTTCCTTAATCTGCGAAATTTTATTTGCAACTAGGACGTCTCGTAAAAATATACTTGCAACCGAATCAATAATTTCTAAATATCTTCATGACAAGTAATCAAAAATCTTTAAAAACATCTATTTCACTTATTGGAATGGCAGGGGCAGGGAAGTCCTCTTCAGGGCTTGCACTTGCATCAAAAACAGGCATGAATTTTGTTGATAGCGATCAATTAATTGAAACTCAATATAAAGAGAGTTTACAGAGCATCTTGGACAAATATGGCTATATAAAACTTAGAAAGATAGAGGAGTCAGTTTTATCCAATATAGATTTTCATCAAACAATTTTAGCAACAGGTGGTAGTGCGATATATAGCTCTAAAGCAATGGAGTATCTGCTAGCAAACTCATGCATAATTTTTTTAGATGTCCCACTTGAACTAATTCTTAAAAGGGTACCAAGTTTTTTAGACAGAGGTTTTGCAAAAGAGCCTTCTCAAAGCATTGAGGATGCCTTTGCTGAAAGACAAGAACTTTACAAGAAATATTCACACCACACCATTCAAAATACGCACGACATCAAGTCATGCGTGACCAAGATTATAAATTTATTTTAAATCTTAGTTAATAAATAAATTAACAGGATGACTAATAAGCTTTATATCGACTATCTTTTATTCTTGATAATATCAAGAACACCAATCACATTTCCATATTCACGTTTGTCTGCATACTGCCCTTCAATCCCAGCAAGTTTAAGCCGATTTTCAATGCCATGAATGACCATTGATAAATAAGATGTTCTTCCAAGGAAACATACTTTTTTTGAACCAATTAATAGCGCATTTAGATAGGCTACTGTTCCAATGACCTCACCAATCATATTGCATAATGCAGCCGAGGTATTTTCTATGGTATTTGCAGACGCAATTTTTGCCTGACCAAAATTTACTGCAGTTAAATCAGGCGACAAACCACCAATTTTGTTAACAACATCACCAATTAAAAAATCAAGCTTACCTTTTAACCCTTTTTCAGCAAAATGATTGATCTCTCCTCCATCACCATTGTTAAATAATAGATGTCCAAGGCCTTCAAGCATGCCTCCACCCACAGCAATTCCACCAAGGTGGTAAAAATTATCGCCTTGGACATTAACACATGCTGTTCCTGTTCCAGCACTGACAACCAAGCAGGATTCATCTTTAAAACCATAAAGTGTCTTCGCACCTTGACCAATTGCATCTATTTCATTAATTTTTTTAATTGGGATATTTTTAATTACATCGTCAAGATCAGATGATTTCCCTCCAGTAACACCAATAAGTTCAACCTGATTTAATGAAATATCAATCCGTTTAAGAATATCTTCTATTTGATGTTTAGTAAGATCTTTAGTATCTGTTGGGAAGCTGTGAAAGTGAGTAGATTCTCTTTGAAATATAGCAAGGTCTGTATTTGAAATGCCAAAGTCAAAAGCAACATACATTATTTTTTTGTATCACTATCTACTTCTTCAGCTTCACCTTCAATTATTTTTGAACCATCTTTGTTTTGACGGATGTTTGGCTTACGTGAGCGGCCCCAGTTAATCCTGTCATCTCTATCCAGTTGTTTTTTTGAGGCCTTAATTTTTCCAAGGTTCATAAAAACAAACAATGAAAAAATAGCTAAAAGACTAAAAAAAATAGTATTCATTTATCTGCTTCTTAATTTCATCAAGAGACGTAGAATTTCTATATACAGCCATACTAAAGTGACCATTAGCGAAAAAGCTCCATACCATTCCATATATTTTGGCAGACCGCGTTCAGCTCCATCTTCTATAAAATCGAAATCTAGGACAAGGTTAAGTGCGGCTATCCCAACAACAAATAATGAAAAACCGATTCCAAACAACCCATTGGAGTGAATAAAGCCTATGCTTGAGCCAAAGAAAGACATAATAAAGCTAACCAAGTACAAGAGAGCAATTCCCATGGTGGCTGAGAAAAGCATCAGTCTAAAATTTTCAGTTGGTTTAATTATGCCGCTTTTATAACAGAACAATAAAGAAGCCAATATTCCAAAAGTTAATCCAATAGCTTGAATTCCAATTCCGGGATATTGCATTTCAGCCAGGACTGTAATTCCACCTAAGGCCACACCTTCAAAGGCAGCATAAAATGGAGCAGTTGAACCTGCTTTTGCTGGACTTCTAAATATAGTCACGAATGCCAGAATGGTTCCTATTATTAAACAAGGAATTGCTAATACTGGAATATTCCAGCCGACAAAGGCTCCACCAAAACACAAAGCAAGCAATACACCTGTTTTGTTTACAGCACCGTCAAGTGTCATCCGTTCGGCCTGAGGAAGATCTCTCGTATTTTCAAAATTTCTGACAAAGGCAGGGTTTCCAGACCTACCAAAAGTATTTAATGCAGAGTGTTTGGACATTAATTTCTCCTTTAAAAAACTATTATGAATTATTTATGGTCTTTTAGACAAATTTAAAGATCAAAGCTTATTTATCCAATTTTTAATCAGCTCAATCCCTGCTTCGTCCGCTAAGGCTCTTCCAGATTCTGGCATCATGATACCTGGATCCAATGAGTTCATTCTAAAAAGCATAATTGAATCATCTGCATGACCAGGAACTATGGAGTATTTTAAATTACCGCTTGCTCGACCTGCTGCTACTGGTTTTTTATATATTCCTAGTTGTTCACGATTTACTTCAGTGTAATTTAAATACAATCCTGTGGTATCTGCGGAGCCTCCAGGAATATGACAATGTCCACAATTAATATCAAGGTATGCTCTTGCTCGATCATCTAAAGATGCATTGACATCTGTGTAACTAGATATCGAATTTGAATCAAGTTTGCTATCAATCCATCCCAATGCTGCCCAATAAAGCAATTGATTCATCTCTCCTGAGCGATAATCTAAGACTTTATTCATATTTCTTGCTTTTGGACCGATAGGAGTCATAACTTTATTAACTTGATGGCATTCTTTGCATTGATTCTGATTAGGGGCTCGATAGCGAACATCCACTATTTTACCTGCAGAGTCTGTAAACGAAGTTGGTATTGTTGCCCCAGCAATAGCCCTCTTTGCATCAGTTTGCTCTGCATTCCATACATAGCTAGTCGCTTTCCAGCCTGCATTAGTATTAATTAAGAGGCGAGTTTCAAGCAATTGCTGTTCCATTGGACCATTGTTGTTTAGGTAGGCAAAGGTTTTGATTAGAGTAGATCCAACAGGAAAAATAAAAACTTTATCTTTTACATAACCCAATTTCTGTCCCTCAGGAACATATACAAAACGCAGTTTATCTGTTTGATCAGAAAACAAAGGATTAACAAGAGAGTATGGATGCACATCTTTAGATGGAATTTGATTTTGCATATCTTGAAAAAAACCAAATTCAGAAAGAAATCTTGGAGCTTTAGAAAAATCTTCTAAATTGAATGCATTGGAGGTGTAGGCTTGGGATGAAAAGCAAATCAAGAAAATAACTAGCAGGTAAGATTTTTTAAAAGGTTTCATCAAACTCTACTCTTGCTAGCGGTGAGATTTCTCCATTAAATTCATTAATGTTTAAGGTTGCAGGATCTAAAAACGGAATCATATATCCGATGGGTTTGATTGCTAGAAAGGTAGCATCTCCATTGTTAGTAATAATCATTTTTTCATCTTCAGGTTGACCAAAAATTATCTGAGATATTGGCACTAAGCCATCCCAAAATATATCAGGCATATTCCCATCTGAAAGCTCAAAAAGTATTTCGGCTAATTCTCCCTTGCTCGTATCAGGGTTATATCCAGTTGGACCGAATTTATTTCCATGGATCTGAATAGATTTCGGGTGAGGGTAGTAAGTCACATCGTCTGTTTCATTTCCGTAAGTAACAACTGCAATATTTACCGTGTCGTTGTCCCCAATTTCATTATTAAAGATCTCCACATTTGAATTTGCTTGAATAATAACTCCTGTACCTCTTGGCACCTCGCCTACGATATTTCCTTCCGGAGCAAAGTTATCAGTATTATTTCCAACGGAGCGGTTATTAAATACTCTTATGTGATGCCCGCCTTGTTGGGGCAATCCCGGTAGATCAAAAACCAAAATCCCGCCAGTATTATTAGTTGCAACATTGTTAAAAACATCTGCATAGTATGAGTTTTCTATTTCAATACCGGCAACATTGAATTCCGCTCTACTATTCCTAACAATTATATTTTTTGATTGTCCAACATAGATCCCAGCATCTGATGCACCAATTGCAATACAACCATCAATCAATACATTAGTTGATTCAACTGGATATAGACCATAGGCTCCATTTTCTGAGTTTGGCCCGTTCGTCCATTCAGTTTTTACTCTTAAAAACTTGATGTTGGTTACACCCTTAACTTTAATGGCATCTCCTTTAGCATTTTGGATAGAAAAATCCTGGAGGGTTACGTTATCTGAAGTAACGCTGAGTCCTTGGGCGCCACTTTGTTGATCGGCAAAGTTAAGAATGGTTTGATTCATTCCCTCTCCCTCAATTTGAACTCCTTCAACATCGAGCGATAAAGAGTCTTGCAGATTAAATATGCCTGAGGTGAGCCGAATCACATCACCGGGTTCGGCTAATATTAGAGCCTCTTGAATATCCTCATATGCATTTTCAGATGGCTGAATAATTTGTACAGCAGGGTATATCGTGCTACTAAAAAAGAGTAACCCAACTATAATCTGATTAGATAGCTTGAGGAATTTCACCAAATTTTTCTAGAGGTTTTTCAAGCTCATCCCAATTACATTCGAAATCATCTGGAGCATTTTCATACTCAAGTAAACCCAATGCCTCAAATTTTGGCCTAACTTTATCTGTTAAAAGTCCTATTCTTGCAAGGTTAGGCATAATTCTTGAGAACAAGAAATTTCTAAAAGTCGCATTAGCTGACGTTGATAAGGCAAATTCCCTGGCTTCATCCTCAGACATTTTCAGGTATTTTTGCATCGCCGTTGTGTTGATAAGTCTCTCTCTAGAGATGACACAAGCTTCATAAGCAAACTCTGCCCTATCCTCAATCTCCTCAGGGCTTAAAGTTTTTATAAAGTCCTCAAGATAATTAATTCCAAAGGTGACATGTCTGGCTTCGTCGCGAATTACGTAATGTAGCAGTTGAGTCAAAAGAGGATCCTTAGATAGTCCCTTTAACATTTGAAAGGCAGCTAGAGCCAAGCCCTCTATAACAATTTGCATGCCAATAAATTTGAGGTCCCATCTTTCATCTGTAAGAATTTTGTCAAGCAATAATTTTAGATTTTTATTGATAGGATAATGCATGCCTATTTTTTCCTGAAGATACCTATTGAAAACTTCAACATGTCTTGCCTCATCAAATGTTTGTGATGCTGCATATAACTTTGCATTGTAAGTAGGTGCACATGAGGTTAGTTGAGATGCAACAAGGAGTGCCCCTTGTTCTCCATGAAGGAACTGACTTAATAATTCAGCAGTATCATGGCGGTCAAACTCAATCTTTTCTTCATCGCTTAAATTTTCGTATGCTTCAAGAGTTTCATGGGGCAAGTCTTCATCTGCCTGAATAAGTCTTTCGTTGGCTGGATGGGTATAATCCCAATTTAGGTCTATAGAACCATTCCAGTTTAACTCCTTACCAAGCTCATAAAGCTTTTTAATTCTATTGTCAGCAACAGTGTAATCCCAGTTATATGCACCAGTTAATGGTGTATTGAATATTTCAACAACATCTTCAACTTGAGCAGGAGTGAGATTTAATTCGTTTTCAACCTCTAAAGTCTTAAACTTCAAGATATCATCTGGCGGCCCGTCTGTTTTGGTAATTTTCATTTTCTCCCTCGTAAATTCCTAAATGTTTACAGTGTAAACATAGTCAATTATATTCTTTTTTTCAATCATTGAAAAGTTCGGTCAGTTTATCTAGCAATGCTTCTGCTAATTCTTCCGCTCTGTTGATAGTTATTGATTTATCATAATATTTTGTCACATCGTGCCCAATACCAATTGCAAGGAGTTCTACATTGCTTTGAGTTTCAATCGTATGAATAATTTGACGTAAGTGGTTGTCTAGAAAATTACTATGATTTGTAGATAGAGTACTGTCATCTACAGGCGCTCCGTCTGAGATAACTATTAATATCTTTCTTTCTTCATTCCGTTTACTTAATCTTTGATGCGCCCAAGCTAAGGCTTCGCCATCAACATTTTCTTTTAATAATCCCTCTCGTAACATTATGCCAAAACTTTTCCTGGCCTTTCTAAAATTATCTTCCGCTGATTTAAAAATAATGTGCCGTAAATCATTTAAACGACCAGGATTAGACGGGCTGCCTTGATTAACCCAGGCTTTCCTTGATTCGCCACCTTTCCAATGTTTTGTAGTAAATCCGAGCAGTTCTGTTTTCACGTAACACCTTTCCAGAGTACTTCCAATTATATCCCCACAAATTGCTGCCAAGGTCATAGATCGACCTCGCATTGAACCTGAGCTATCTATTAATAACGAAACAACAGTATCCTTGAACTTACTCTCGCTTTCTTGCTTAAAGCTTAGTGGATCTCCTGGTCGAGTAATGACTCTATGTAGTTGAGCTGTATCTAATAAACCTTCTTCAAGATTATAATTCCAACTTCTGTTTTGTTGGGCCTGCAGCAATCTTTGTAACCTATTGGCTAATTTGCCAATTGTTGTTTGATGCGGGGCAATCAGTTGATCAAGTTGCAATCTTAGTCTTTGAGATTCTTCAGGAGTTGCTAATTCAATTGCATTGATAACCTCATCAAACTGAGAAGTAAATATTTTATAATCTTCATAATTAGTTTGATCTAAGTCTTCATTATAATTTCTTGTTAAATCTATTTCTTCATCAATTGACATGGAATCAATTGAAGCTTGAACTTCTTCTAGTATTTCACTTTCTTCATCAGCAGTCCCCTCTGCCTGCGATTCAATTGTTTGCTCTTCAACATCCTCTTCAGTTTGAGGTTGTTGTGATTCAGAATCTTGAGCATTCTCTTGAGATGGTTGATCCTCAGAGGACTCTTGATCACCTTGAGTTGCTGGTTCATGCATGAGATCTAAATCCTTCATAAGATCAAGAGCGATGGATTGAAAATCTTCTTGAGAGTTCTGAGCCTCAATTAATTCCTTACCAACCTTATTAATGTTTATGGGGATAGAGGAAAGAAAAGCATTTACAGTATTCTTGCTATCCTCAGCTAAGCTTTCTCCATTAAGCTCTTTCAACCAAAGGTTTGCAGCCAATGGATTGAATGGAGGAACTTTATTGTCAATTCCCTTTTTTGCTTGAGTATTGAGATAAGCATTTAAATTAATTTTGGCGCCAGGAAATTTTTTTCCTCCAATCATTTCAACTCTACAAAGCTCAAGTTCAGTAAAAAAATCTCTTGCAACCTTTGGCATTTTCAAAGAAGCATGCTCTTTGTGGAAGGCCTGCCAAAATGCTTGAAAATCTCCTTCCCCTCTCCATGCATCAACTTGAGAGGATGATCTTGGAGGGTATTGCAAAGAAATTTGTAATGAAGAGGGGGGGCGGCTAGAAGCCTGCGATGTACTTTCTAGGTCTGAGTTTTTAGATACCGCCCTAGCAGTTGAGAGAGCAGCTTGCTTAAATTCTTCTCGATTCTTAACCCAACTCATTTACTACGATTCAGGATTATGACTTTCCAAAAGATCTTCTCCAAAACATCTTTGAAAATACTCAGCCACAATTGGTCTCTCAGCTTCATCGCACTTATTAAGAAATGTTAATCTAAATGAGTGCTTAATATCATTAAAAATAATATAGTTTTGTGCCCATGTTATTACTGTTCTTGGCGACATTAATGTAGATATATCCTCATTGATAAAGCCTTGTCTGGTTAAATCTGCGAGCTGTATCATACTCTTGATGAGGGCTTTATCTTTAGCAGATTTGAGTTGAGGAACTTTTCCATGCACTACATTTAGCTCATGAGATCGCTCTAAATAATTTAATGTTGAAAGAATATGCCAACGGTCCATTTGGCCTTGATTAATTTGCTGAGTTCCATGATAAAGACCGGTTACATCACCCATGCCAACAGTATTAGTAGTAGCAAATAGTCTGAAACTATTATGCGGAGTTATCACTTGATTTTGATCAAGCAAGGTTAATTTCCCATCTACTTCAAGTATCCTTTGAATCACAAACATTACATCTGGTCTTCCCGCATCATATTCGTCAAAAACTATCGCAACAGGATTTTGAATTGACCAAGGCAGAATACCTTCTTTAAATTCTGTGATTTGCTTTTCATCTTTTAATACAATTGCATCTTTGCCAAGTAAATCAATTCTACTTATGTGACTATCAAGATTTATTCTTACGCATGGCCAATTGAGTCTGGCAGCAACCTGCTCAATGTGGGTTGATTTACCAGTTCCATGGTATCCCTGAATCATTACCCTTCTATCATGCTCAAAACCAGCTAAAATTGCTAAAGTAGTATCTTTATCAAAGATGTAAGTTTCGTCAATGTCTGGAACCCATTGTGTTTTTTCCTTAAATCCTTTGACCTCAAGATCAGAATCAATCCCAAATATTTTTTTTACATTGAATTTTTGATCAGGCCTTTCAGGCAGGTTTATTCTTTCAGAATCTATCATTACAAGTACTTTTTATTTATTGGATGACTATGCTAACTTTTGAGAGCATAAAGTTCTAGTTTTTAATGAATCAATGTAAGATAAATTTAATTAAATATATTCCCATCATTCATGAGCAAAGCGCTAAAAAATACTTTAGATTTATTTAACCTCACAAGAATAGATAGAGACTTATATTCTTGGACCGGTCAAAGTGTTGGCTTTCAAAGAATTTTTGGCGGTCAAATCATGGCTCAATGCTTAATCGCAGGTTATCAAACTGTAGAAAAGGGAAGAATGGTGCATTCTTTTCATTCCTATTTTCTTAGGCCCGGAGACTTCAAACAAAATATTATATTTGAGGTAGACCGTATAAGAGATGGTAAAAGTTTTACGACAAGAAGAGTAAACGCGATACAAAATGGAGAAGCAATTTTTAGTTGCTCTATCTCATTTCAAAAAAGAGAAAAGGGTTTGAATCATCAAATTAAAATGCCAAAAATTCAAGGACCAGAAAAACTAAAAAGCGATCTAGAACTAAGAAAAGACCTTAAATCTAAAATACCCAAAGATTATTTACCAATGTGGCTTAGAGAGAGGGAGATTGAGACCAGGCAAGTTGAACCTGTTGATTTATTAAACGCAGTAAAACTTCCTCCCTACAGAAGTACGTGGATGAAACCTACTGGAAAATTGCCAGCTGATGAAAGGATCCATCAAGCATTGCTATTGTATGTTTCTGATATGGGTCTGCTTGGAGCCGCAGTAAATCCTCATGAAGTTAATTTTATGTCTAAGAAATTCCAGAGCGCAAGCTTAGATCACGTGATGTGGTTTCATGGAAAAGTTAATTTTAATAATTGGATTTTGCATCATATGCACAGTCCGATATCTCAAAATGCCAGAGGGTTCTCTCGAGGATCAATTTATACAAAATCAGGAAAACTAGTGGCATCAACCGCCCAAGAAGGACTCATGCGTATTTGGGATTAGCAAAATAATTTGAAGGCCTGGGCTCTAGCTAAATTTATTAAAAGCTTGGTATAGTTATTTTTTAATTACTAATTACAAAATATGTTGTCACTTTTCAAAAAAAAACTATTTTCTGATATCTCTGGAAGTGCGGAAGATATGCCGCCACATGTATCTGCTGTCTTATGCTTAATGATTGAGATTGCCAGAATGGATGGAAAAATAGATGAAAATGAAATAGATGAAATTAAAAACTTTTATTTAGATTTATATCCTAATGGTAATTTTACAGAAGCATTTGAAGAGCTTAAAGATTGGACAAGCCACAAAGAATCTTTTAATCCTTTTATCAATATTATTAACAGCAATTGCACAAAACGAATGAAAATAGAGATCCTCTCGAATATTTGGGATGTAATTTTATCTGATGAAAATGTTGATCAATATGAAAATTCACTGTTTATGCAAATAGGCGAAATGTTGTTGATCAGCAAAGAAGAACTTTTAAATATTCAGAGTTAATTAAGAGTTAAGCCGCAAGTGCTCTAATAGATCCTCTTCAAATTTAAGTAGAATCTCTGGTTCAATCAGATGCCTCATTTCATCAATGATCTTTAGTTTGCTATTTGGTATTAATTTATGCATTTTGTAAGCATTCTTTACTTTGATCATAGGATCTTTTTTGCCATGAATAATTAAAGTTTGTGCTTTAATCTTTTGTATTTTTTTTAGCCTATCCTTTGAAGCCAAGATCGATAAAAGTTGCCTTGCGTAACCAGAACCATCCTGGGAGCGATTTAAGTTTTTAATTGTTTCTTCTCTAAATTCTGGAGTATCAACAACTCTACCCTCCATACCTATAAGGGTGACAATTTTAATTTCTCTGATAATTACTTCCTCAACTGATGCATTTGGATTTTTAGATCTTTCCATCATAAGATCTCTGACTGGTTTTGATGGAGCATTGATTGGGCTCGGTGTTGAAGCTGTTGAGGCAATCAAGGTAAATGATTTAACTTTTTGAGGATATTGAGCACTGATGATCTGAGCAATCATCCCACCCATTGAAGTGCCAAGAACGTGTGCTTGCTCAATGTGTAGTGTTTCAAGCAGCTTGATTCCATCATCTGCCATATCGTCAATGTTATATTCTGCCTGAATAGGCAATCTCAAAAAATATTTAATGTAATCCAACAAAAAAGATGGAGTTCCTGAAAATCTTGAAGACAAACCAACATCTCTATTATCGTAAGTAATGGGTCTAAAATTATGTGACTGTAAAAAATGAATTAGATGGGGAGGCCAATGAACTAGTTGAGCTCCTAAACCATGTACCATGAGAATTGGATCACCATTTACAGGACCGTAGTCTCGGTAAAATATCTTGACTCCATTGTTCTCAGCAAAACCCTCCGAATATTGATCAGCTACATTCATAAATTTTTAAGTACTTTCTAATATATTTTTATACTAATGCACTCTTCAAATATTACCAACCTAAGATAAGGCTGTTATAGTCAGTGAATATTTATGACCTCAAACACAGTCCCAAATAAAGTAAGAGCAGCCTATGGTATAGGAGATTATGCTATTTGCTTGTATTGGAGTGGGGTGGGTTTATACCTTCTGTATTTTTATACTGATGTGGTCGGAATAACACCATTGCTAGCAGGTTGGATATACGCTTTAGGGATAGCCTGGGATGCAATCACCGATCCATTTATGGGATACCTTGCAGAAAGAACTAGAACTAAAATGGGAAGCTATAGACCCTATATTTTTTATGGTGCAATTCCACTGGCCTGTTCTTTTGTATTGCTCTTCTGGGTCCCTCCATTTGAGGGCCTCACACTATTTATTTTTTTACTAACAATTAATTTACTGCATAGAACCTGTTTTACTATTGTCAGTGTTCCTTATTCCTCTCTTACAGCAAGAATTACTGATGATAGTGATGAGCGGACTAAACTTACCACTGCAAGAATGATCGGAGCTTCTTTTGGCACTCTTTCAGTTTCAGCACTAGGTTTTCCAATTGTTTTATGGTTTGGAGGAGGTGATGAAGCATTAGGCTTTATTTTTCTTGGTATGGTTTGCGGTCTTACGGCTATCCTTGTTTTAAGCATCACCATTCGATTTGTTAAAGAAAGAAAGTTTAATGTTAGCTCAGCTGAGATACCAAGTTTTTCAAATGTAGCAAGATCGGTTGCAAAGAATTATCCATTCTGGATTGTGTTTGGATCCATTTTAATTCTCGGGTCTACCTCTATTATGTTTAACAATAACTTAATCTATTTTGTGAAATACTCTCTTGATCTTCATGAATATCAAGGTTTAATTTTAGGAGTTAGCAGTGGAGCAGCTCTCTTAGCTATCCCTTTTTGGGCATATGCTGCATTAAAAATTGGTAAGAGGAATTCTTGGATGGCTGCAATGACATTATTATTAATAGGATTTTTGATTTTTTATTTTTATCCAATTGCTTCCCTTAACGAGTTACTGCTTGTATTAGGATTTATAGGTATTGGTAATGGGGCTACCGGAGTATTATTTTGGTCAATGCTTCCAGATACAATCGAATATGGTGAATGGAAAACAGAAGTTCGAACAGAGTCTTCTTTATATGGGTTTATGACTTTTGCTCAAAAAGGTGCAATAGCTTTTGCTGCAATTTTGCTAGGCATCGCATTAACTCAAATTGGTTTTGAGCCTAATGAAGTTCAGTCAGAAGAAACATTGGCTGGATTAAAATTTATTATGACCTGGATACCTCTAACAGGAATTTTTATAAGTTTTGTATTAGTCTCTTTTTATCCGATAGATAAAAAATTTCATCAAAAGTTAATTAATGAAATTGAAGCAAGAAAACTTGGTAATGCATCAAATTAATTGGGGAGTAATTGGCTCTGGCTCTATTGCCAATGCATTTTCTTATTCCATCCAAGCTACAAAAAACTCTAAATTAATTAGCATCTTTGGACGAAATTCTAAGAAGGTAAATAGCTTTGCTGACAAGTTTGATATTGATGCTCATCATCAATTAGATGATTTTTTGTCTTCTGAGGAAATAGATGCTGTTTATATTGCAACTCCTCACAGCGAACATTTTTTTTATGCATTAGAGGCAATGAAAAATGGCAAACATGTTCTTTGCGAAAAGCCATTCACGATGAATGCTCATGAGAGCATGGTTTTATTAGATCTTGCTAATGCCAAAAATATTTTCTTGATGGAAGCCTTTATGTACAGAATGCATCCCCAAACAAGAAATATTTTAGATAATTTAAATTTTTTATCAGATGCAAAAGATAAAATTTTGATTGAGGCTTCTTTTGGTTTTCAAGCAGATGTTCCAGTAACACATAGACTTCGAAACCCTGAACTAGGTGGAGGGGCAATATTAGATGTTGGCTGTTATCCATTGACCATGTCAAAGTTAATAGCCGGTCAATTACAGGGCCTTGATTTTGCAGAGCCAAAAAGTCTCTCTGCAACTGGCCAGCTAGATGAGACAGGTGTTGATCTTCAATCGAATGCACATTTAATTTTTTCTGATTCGATCGAAGCAAAAATAAGTTGCGCTATTAATGAAGACTTTTCCAATAACCTTGTTATATCAAGTGGCAAATATACTATTTCGGTGCCTGATCCATGGCATTGTGGGCAATTTCAAGCAGGCAATTCATCCATTTATCTCTCGCACGACGGCCAGATTAGCAGGGAAATTAAATGTATGGATGACATTGGTTTATTTACCAGAGAGATAGAGCATGCTGCAAAGTGTATTTTAGAATCAAAAATTGAATCCAAGCTTATTAGCCATGCTGAGACTCAAAGCAATATGTTCTGGTTAGATAAGTGGCGACAAGAAATGAAGATTGATTGCCCTAAGGGCCTAATTAAAAATTCACCAATTTTGCAATCAAAAGCATTTTTACTTCAGGAATCTCACCTTGAATGCAATGAACTTCCTGGCTTGAGTAAGACTGGTTCAAGACTAGCATTGGGTTGTGATAATCAGACATCAGATCTGCATGCTTTTACAATGTTTGATCATTTCTATGGTTCTGGTGGCAGAATTTTTGATACAGCATTTATCTATAATAATGGAATGGGCGATAAGTATCTTGGTGATTGGATCAATGCCAGGAATGTTGAGGAAGCTGTTATTGTCCTTGGTAAAGGAGCTCACACTCCTAATTGTGAGCCTCATTATATTCGCCCACAAGTGCTTCAGTCTTTAGAGCGTTTGCAAATTTCAAAGCTCGATATATATTGTTTGCATAGAGATAACCCAGATATTCCAGTAGATGAATTTATTGATGCATTGGCTGAAATAAAGAGTGAAGGCCTAGTTAATCTAATTGGTGCTTCAAATTGGGAGATGGACAGGTTTTCTAAAGCAAGAAATTATGCGAAGAAAAATGCAAAAGAGCCCTTTACTGTCCTTAGTAATAATTTTAGCCTAGCTGAGATGATCGAGCCTGTTTGGCCAGGCTGTGTTGGCATTAACGATACTTATTTAAAATATCTTATTGAGGAGCAAATTATATTATTTCCTTGGTCTTCTCAAGCTAGAGGTTTTTTTATTAAGAAAAAAGAAATTATGTCAAATGAGCACTTTTCAAATCCCACTCTCGATGAAGAGATGAGAGTCTGGCATTATGAAAAAAATTTGAAAAGAAGACAGGTCTGTTTTGAGGTAGCTAAGGAAAGGAAGGTGCAGCCTATTCAAGTTGCCTTAGCTTATGTATTGCACAAATCAAAATTAATTTTTCCTTTGATTGGACCAAGAACAATTTTTGAATCTAACAGCTCCATTCAAGCTACTCAACTCGAATTAACTACTAGAGAACTTCAAGCACTTGCTCAAGATTAATACTAGCTTCTAAAAGGATACTTTCTGAGGAAGACCCAATTAGGATCCTATACGTGCCTCCTCTTATTTCCCAAGCACCTCTATCAACCGACCAATAGGAAAAATTTCTTGGCCCAAGATTAATTTCCATTTTTTTAAGTTCATTCGCACCTATTTCCCCTTTAACAAAACCCTGCAAAGTTTTACAAGGCTGCTGAGGCATCAGATCTGAATAGCCTACATAACATTGAGCTGTTTCTAATCCAGGAATATCTCCAATGTTTTGAACTTCAAACTTACATGAGACAGCAAGATTATCATCGATTGTAACTTCTAGATTTTGATAATTAAAATTCGTAAATGACAACCCATGACCAAAACAAAACAATGGCTTGATTGAGTTTGTCTCATACCATCTGTGCCCAACCAAAAGTTTTTCATCATAGTTCATTTGCAAATCATTTCCAGGATAGTGTTTGTAAGCAGGAGTATCTTCTATATTTGCTGGGAAGGTTGTTGGTAATTTACCTGATGGATTAACTTTTCCAGATAAAATATCAACCAAAGCATTTCCAAATTCTTGACCAGCAAACCATGTTTGAACTATAGCTTTTGCTTTGCTTACCCAAGGCATATTAACTGGAGAACCAGTATTAATTACTAAGACTGTATTTGGATTAGCTTCTAATATTGCGTCAATTAATTTATTTTGATTTGCAGGTAAATTGAAATCAGCCCTATCATTTCCTTCTGTTTCCCAATCTGAATTAGTTCCGACAATCAAAAGAACCTCATCTGCATTGGTAGCCGTTTCAATAGCCTCTTGAAAGATATCGACCTCATCAGGAGCCTGACAACCAATATAGACTGCTGGAAAACTTCCTTCAAAATAATACTGAACTTCAATTTTATATGTTTCGCCTTTTTGAAAATTGGCAGTTCCCTTTCTTGAGGCAGAACTAAAAGTAAAAAAAGCCTCACCAGGATCTCTACTAGTCCAATTATCAATAAGCTCATTGCCATCAATTAGCAAGCGACATTGCCCAATACCAAAAATTTCAAATTCATGTGTGCCAGAAATATCTGGCATATATTCACAAGAAAACTTTACAGAGATATTTGGTCTATCTTCTTTTGAAATTACATCTTTAGCAAAGCCTTCAAACACCCAAAACTTATTTCCTATAAGACGCTCTTCTAAAATTAAATTTTCTTTAAATTGATTGCCATCAAAATATTCCACCAAGAAACCATCTTTGCTCCGCATGAGTTTTTCATCTATCTTTGGAAGGAATTTATGGGTATGACAGCCTTTCGAATATAAAATTTCTGTCTCATGTCCCAGTCTCTCACTTACTGCCCCTAGTGGATGAATTTGATAATGTGGCTTTAAGCTTGCGCTACCTCCGCCAATGATTTGTGCCTCTTTGGCATTAGGTCCAATAACTGCTAATTTTTTAATATTTTTTTTCAGGGGCAGTAAACCTTCATTTTTTAACATAACCATCCCATCAGCAGCTGCTTTTCTTAATAGCAACCTGTGTGAAGATTGATCTATAGCTTCCTCATCTTTGATTTCTGATCTTTGCAAACGATTTGAGAATTCAGCAACAGTTAAAATTCTTCTAACCTTGTCATCAATCAATTCTTCGGAAACTTTTTTGGCTTCAACTGCATCAATCAATGCTTTGCCCCAAACATTACTAGGCCCAGGCATTTCAAGATCTAAGCCACCATTTGCATTTTCTATTGTTTCAAGGGCTGCTCCCCAATCACTAACCACATATCCATCAAAACCCCATTCATCTTTAAGAATACTTATCAGCAGCTCCTGATGAGAACTACAAAAAATATTATTCAACTTATTGTATGCACTCATTACAACCTTTGCATTGCCTTCTTTAATACCCATTTCAAATGGTAATAAATAAATTTCTCTCAAAGTCTGCTCATCTATATTTGAGCTGATGGAGTGACGCTCATACTCAGTATCATTGCCAACAAAATGCTTTAAACAGGCTGCTACATTTTTGGATTGAACGCCTTGAACATAATTGGTTGCGATCTTTCCAGTTAAAAAAGGATCTTCAGAGAAACTCTCAAAATGTCTCCCTCCTAAAGGATGCCTATGAATGTTAATAGTTGGGCCTAATAGAACATCTACATCTTTTGCTTGCGCTTCTTCACCCAATGCAATGCCAATATTCTTTATTAACTTGAGATCCCATGTGGAACCTATTGATATTGCACAAGGAAAACAAGCTGAAGATTTACCAGAATTTGAGTCGCCTCGAACCCCGTTGGGGCCATCTGACATTTTTATGCTTGGAATATTTTTTTTCTCAATTTTGCTCGTATACCAAGAATTAAAGCCACTTAGCAAGGAAACTTTTTCATCTAATGTTAATGTGCCTATGATCTGATCTATATTTCCCATGTGTTAATCTTAATTCCTTTGAAGTTAAAATACACTCTTATATGTCTTTAGAATTTATAAGTTTTTTTGCCGCCTTATCTTTCGTAACTTCTATGCTTACTTCTATTTTTAGTCTTGGAGGAGGGTTAATTATGCTTGTTGCCCTAGCACAGTCTTTCTCTCCTGGCACTCTCATACCCTTACATGGAGCCATCCAACTTTCTAATAATTTATCAAGAACATATGTATATAGAGAATTTTTTAGATGGCATTTAATAAAAAATATTCTGATCGCTACAACTTTTGGAGCTCTTGTAGGAATACTTTTATTTGGAGCTATGCCTGAACAAATTTTGATATGGTTAATAGCAGGAACAATTTTATTTTTTACTTGGGCTCCTTTAGATAACCTTATTCTTTCAGTTATGCGAAATGATTGGTTCTGTGGGTTTATTTCGGGTTTTGCAGGTATTTTTATTGGCGCAAATGGACCCTTAGTTACCGCCTACATGCAAACAAAGAATTTATCTCCCGAATCATTGGTTGCAAATCATGGCGCAGTTATGATTTTTCAACACTCTATTAAAATTTTTTTATTTATGTATTTTTTTAGTTTTTCTTTAGAAGAATATCTTTTCTTTATTTTTATTTTAGCTCTTACTGGCTATGCAGGAGCAGTTTTAGGCAAGGCATTAATCTCTTCAATTTCTTTCGAAAGTTTTAACATTGTTTTGAAGTTGCTCTTGTCATTGCTTGCTTTAATTTTAGTTTTCTAGGTTTTGATCTTATGTATAAAGTGCATTAGATGATAATTATTCGTACAATTAAATATACAAAAAATGGATGATTCTATGAGGTTAGTGCTAGGTCTTTTTGGGTTGGAAAACTTCTACGGTGGGGACATTTCATCTTATATTGAAATCTCTCAAATGGGTGAAGAGTTAGGTTTTGATTCTGTAAGTGTTACAGATCATGTGGTGATGGGAAAAAATCTTCATAAATATCCTTTTGGAAAATTTCCTCTTCCATCTGAGGCCCCATGGTATGAGCCATTATCTTTACTAACGATGATTGCTTCTCACACAACTAAAATTAAGTTGGCAACAGCAATTCTAATTGCGCCATTAAGAAATCCAGCATTGCTTGCCAAGACAGTCGCTACTTTAGATACTATATCTAAAGGTAGATTGGAGCTTGGAGTAGGCATAGGTTGGCAAAAAGAAGAATTTGATACTGCCGGAGTGAGTTTTGAAGATCGCTCTGAGATATTTTGGGAAACTTTAGATATTTGTAAATTGCTTTGGCAAGATAGCCCAATCTCTTTTCATGGGAAACACTTTAATTTTGATGATATTTGGTGCCATCCTCAACCAACTCAAGGTCAAAATTTACCTTTGTTATTTGGTTTAAAGATGACTCGTGAAAATGCTCAAAGAATTTCTAAAGTAGGACATGGCTGGATTCCCATCAAAACAAGCAGGGACTTTATTTCTGCAGGAAAAGACATTTTAATGGAAGCATTTATCAAAGAGGGCAGGCAGGATCAACCCAGAATTCGTGGGCAGCTTCCCACATGTGTTGATAATAATGGAGTCCCTAATATTGATTTAACATTAAAAGAACTTGAAAAATCTATGGCTGCTGGTTTAGATGAAGTAGAAGTTTTCCCAATTAACTTTGTTCAGTCACCTGATGATATTTATAAGGTGCTTAAAATTATTTCAGAGGTAAAACAAATATGACAAAAAATACTATTTCTTCAAAGCTCTCCAATTTACTCGTTCCTTCAAAGTTATCTAATTTATATGCCTCTATCATTGATCAAAGAAAATTTTCTAGTTTGAGCACTATCATGTGGGATGAATTTTCCATGAGTGGACATTTTGAAATTACTGGCTTGGAGAATTTCATAGCTGCTATGCAGCAACTTGAAAATTATCAAAGCACTATGCACCAGATCATGAATGTTCAAGGAGAATGGAGAGAAAATTTATATACAGGAGAAACATATTGTGTAGCTAGTCATATGTTTGATCAGGACGAAAAGCCTCATAAATTAGACATGGGCATTGTCTACTCTGATGTTATTGAAGTAAGGGAGGGGACTGCTAAATTTATTTCTCGAAATTTTTTACTTAAATGGAAAAAAACTGATGTCCTAGATATTCCAGAGTGAGATTAAATATTGTTAAATTCTTTTAAAGATCTGTTAAAAAAATTTATCAGCATCCCAATGCTTTCCATTCCAGCAAAATTTGGCCTCGTAATTAAGACAATCTCACGATGAGGCCCGGGCTCGTTTAAATGCGATATAGATAATTTGTCTTTATTTCCAATTAATTCTTTTAAGGCCATTTTTGGAACAAGGGTTGTCCCCATCTCCCCTTTTACTAATTGAATGAGTGTATTGAGACTAGATGCTTTTAAAGTGTATTGGGTAGAAGAAGAAATATTACATGCATCTAAAATATGATCTTTTAAGCAGTGCCCATCTTCTAGCAGCATCAATTCCGATTGCTCAAGTTCAGATGCTTTAATTTCAGCTTTCCCAGCATTTTTATTTAAGCGATGTGAAACCCAAAAAAAATCCTCTTCCCAAAATTTAAAGCTTATAAGATGCTCAAGATCATATGGCAGAGCTAAAATAGCCATATCTAAATCACCTTCTTTTACTTTATTTATCAGCATCTGAGACTGACCCTCCTCAATCTTTAATTTGAGATTTTGGAACTCTTTTTTAATTTTTGGCAAAATTATTGGAAGAAAATATGGGCTAATTGTTGGAATGATCCCAATCGATAAAGAATGTATCAATCCGCTTGAATTATGCTGCGCAAGTTCATGAATAGATTTCACTTCTAACTTTATATTTCTAGCCTTGACTAAAATTTTTTTTCCAAGTTCTGTCACAATGACTTTCTTATTACTTCTTTCAAATATTTTTACTTCAAGTTGTGCTTCTAAATCACTGATGGCATTACTCAAAGTGGAAGGAGAAATAAAACATTCATCAGCAGCCTTTTTGAAGTGGAGATTTTTTGCAACCGCTAAAGCGTAATCAATTTGTTTTAAAGAAATCATGGCCTATATATTATCATTTATAAAATCGAATATAACATTCTTTTTTTATATATTTACCAATACATTAAATACATATAAAATGACTTTAGCCACAGCTTTTACGCAGTGAATTTAAATATTTATTACGGAATTAATTATGAGTAAAGAAATACAAGATACAGAAGGAAAATGCCCGGTTATGCATGGGAGTTTATCCTCTAATAGTTCTACTGGAACATCCAATCAAGATTGGTGGCCCAATCAACTTAATCTCAGCATACTTCATCAACATGACAAAAAAACTAACCCAATGGATGAAGGGTTTAATTATGCAGAAGAATTTAAATCACTAGATTTTGACTCACTAAAAAAAGATCTCAATGATTTGATGACTGACTCTCAAGAATGGTGGCCTGCCGACTATGGGCATTATGGACCATTCTTTATAAGAATGACTTGGCATGCTGCAGGCACATATAGAACTGGTGATGGAAGAGGAGGCGGTGGTACAGGCGCACAGAGATTTGCACCTCTAAATAGTTGGCCTGACAATGGTAACCTTGATAAAGCGAGAAGGTTGCTTTGGCCGATAAAACAAAAATATGGAAAAAAAATTAGCTGGGCAGATCTTCTTATACTCGCTGGTAATGTTGCCATTGAGTCAATGGGTGGAAAAACATTTGGTTTTGGTGGTGGTCGTCCAGATATTTGGGCTCCTGAAGAAGATATTAATTGGGGCGCTGAAACAGAATGGCTAACTAACGAACGATATAGTGGAGTTAGAGATTTAGCTGATCCACTTGGAGCCGTTCAAATGGGTTTAATATATGTAAATCCTCAAGGTCCAGATGGCGAACCGGATCCATTAGCCAGTGGAAGAGATGTCAGAGAAACCTTTGGCAGAATGGCGATGAATGATGAGGAAACAGTTGCACTAGTAGCTGGAGGCCATACTTTTGGTAAAGGGCATGGAGCAGGTCCAGAAGATCATGTTCAATCAGAGCCAGAAGGAGCTCCATTGCAAAACATGGGATTTGGCTGGCAAAGCAGTCATGCTTCTGGAAAAGGCAGTGATACGATTACAAGTGGTTTTGAGGGAGCTTGGACCGCAGATCCTACGAAATGGGATAATGGATATTTTGATCTTTTATTTGGTTACGAGTGGGAGAAAGTTGAAACACCTGCAGGCAAGATCGTTTGGCATGCAATAGATCAAAAAGAAGAAGATATGGCACCTGATGCTGCGGATTCCTCAAAAAGAGTTCCAACTATGATGACAACTGCAGATATGTCGATGCGAGAAGATCCTGCATATAGAAAGATTTCAAAGCGTTTCCATGAGAATCCAGAGGAATTTGCTGACGCTTTTGCACGAGCATGGTTTAAATTATTACACAGAGATATGGGGCCTAAGGGAAGATACCTTGGACCTGAAGTCCCGGATGAGGAATTGATTTGGCAAGACCCTATCCCAGCTGGTAACACTGATTATGATTTAGGCATTGTAAAACAAGCTATATCTGATTCTGAACTTTCCATTCAAGAAATGGTAGAGACTGCATGGGCAAGCGCTTCAACATTTAGAAATTCAGATCTAAGAGGTGGTGCTAACGGAGCAAGAATACGATTAGCACCTCAAAAAGATTGGGAGGCTAATAAACCTGAGCAGCTTTCTAAAGTTCTATCGATTTATGAAAAAATCTCATTAGAAACAGGAGCATCTATTGCAGATGTTATTGTGCTAGCTGGCAACATTGCTGTCGAAAAAGCCTCAGGGCTTGAAGTACCTTTTACTAAAGGCCGTGGTGATGCAACTCAAGAGCAGACCGATGTTGAATCATTTGATGTTTTGGAACCTGTTGCAGATGGTTTCAGAAATTATTTGGGCTCTCAGTCCGATATTCCATCCGAGGAAATGATGCTTGATAAATCACAGTTATTAGGCTTAACTGCTCCTGAAATGACTGTTTTACTTGGTGGAATGAGATCTTTGGGAGTTAGCAATAATGATTATGGCATTTTTACCGATAATCCTAATCAACTCACAAATGACTATTTTACTACTTTGCTAGATATGTCAGTTTCATGGAAACCAAATGGAACAGGTAATACCTATGAGGGTGCTAACAGAGTATCTGGCGAGAAAGTTAGGACTGCTACAAGAGTTGACTTAGCTTTTGGGTCTAATTCGCAACTTCGCTCTTTAGCTGAGGTTTATGCAAGTGACGATGCTAAAGAAAAATTTGCACATGATTTTGTTTCAGCATGGAACAAAGTTATGACAAATGATCTTCTTTAAACAAGAGTAAACTAAATTATGAAAAAACCGAATATTTTTAGACGGTTCATAATATTCATTGTTGACTCTTGGAGAGGGGTCATGGATGTGAGGTTTAATCCCCTGAAACATATAGATCCAAGCCTACAAACATACTTCATGCTAGTCCTGTTTACTATTTGGAGTATATCTTTTGGATTGATAGCAATATTTTGGCTTGGATTTATTGGCTATAGCATTCCCATAAGTATATTGGTCCATGTAGCAATAATCATTCCTATAGCATTTACAAATGCAGTATTTGTTGATGCTGAAAGAGATGGTGAAAACTGGTTAAAAGAATGGCGTGAAGAGCAATCGAGATACAAGCTAGTTATCAATAGGCTAAAAACCAAGAACCTAGTGATATGGGATCCAAACAAAGAGGCATAATAGAAATTATTTCTAATTAAAGAAAATTTCAATAATGCGGTGGTTTCTCATAGTCTATTTCTGGAAAGCTGTACTTTTTGTCTTTTTTTCTCGTAGTTTTCTTTGTGTGTTTTGACATTACATCAGCCGCATCATCAACAGCACTTGGCATATCTTTTTTTCCCGACCTGAACCGATTAATATGCTCAGCTTTGACTTTTTTCATATGCTTTATTTTACACAATCATTACAGGATTTTGCTGAATTAAGAATGTTTAGTATCATTCGATTATGAAAACAGCTATTTATCCAGGTTCTTTTGATCCAATTACTTTTGGTCATATTGATATTGTAGAAAGAGCAGCAGCTTTATTTGATAAGGTTATTATTGGAGTTGCTGAAAGTCAGTCTAAAAATCCCTTGTTCAGTGTTGACGAAAGAATTGCACTCATTTCGGAAATATTTAAAGATAATCCCAAGATTGAGGTTTTAGGTTATTCTCGTAAATTAACGGTAGATTTAGCTCGAGATAATCATGCTATTGCAATTATTAGAGGTCTTAGAGCTGTAGCTGATTTCGAATATGAATTCCAATTAGCAACCATGAATCGAAGTCTTGCCCCCGATATTGAGAGTATTTTTTTCACACCAAAAGATACTTTGATATATGTTTCATCGAGTCTTGTGAAAGAAATAGCAACGCTGGGTGGAGATGTATCAAGATTTGTGTCTCCAAATGTTAAAGCTGCGTTACTTAAAAAGATTTCTGACTAAGTTTGGCATTTGCAACAGTAAAATGTTGCTCTCTGAGATTGGACAATTCTCTTAATGAACTCTTTTTTGCATGATAAGCAAGTTTCATTTGCTCGGTCATATACAGCTAAATCAATTTTAAAATACCCTTTATTACCATCAGGCTTATAGAAGTCATTCAAAGTGGTTCCGCCAGCTTCAATGGCTCGCTCTAAAATTTTTTTAGTGAATAGAGAGATTTTGCTCGCCTCTTTTTTTGTTATTGTTTTGCTTTTTCTTGTAGGGCAAATTTTTGCTGCAAATAATATCTCATTTGCGTAAATATTTCCTATACCCACTACATTAGCCTGATTCATAAGTGCAGTTTTGATTGGCGAAGAAGATTTTTTTATTTTATGAAAAAAATATTCTCCATTGAATTCTTCAGAAAGAGGTTCGGGCCCTAAACTATTCAATAAAAAATGTTCATTTGATTTTTGAATAAAATGCATAGATCCAAATCTTCTAGGATCATTGAAAATTAATTTCCCCTTTTGGAATATAAACTCAATGTGATCATGTTTTTTGTAGAAGTTGGAATTTTTTTTGGCAATTCTCAGCGTTCCAGTCATTCCCAGATGAATGAGTATTTGAGATTTTTCTATAGCTATTAATATATATTTTGCTCTTCTGCTGATTCCTTTAACCTTCATTCCATTTAAGGCATAAAAAGCTGAGCTGTCTACTTTCCATCGAAGATTAGGATTATATATTTTTATAGATTCTAAATTTTGACTAGTAAACTCTTGAATGGCTTGGACTGAGGTTTCTACTTCTGGTAATTCAGGCATTTTTGATGATCACAAAGTACGAAGTTCATGCGTTTTAATTAGGTTGGAATTATTCTGATGGAATTTCTATCATTCATCTTTCCAGTCCGGCGATCTTTTATTGATAAAGGCATCAATACCTTCTTTTGCATCATTTTTAAGAAGGTTTTCAGCCATAACCTTTGATGTATATTCGTATGCCTTAGATAGATCCATCTCAGCTTGGGCGTAGAAAGCTTTTTTCCCAGTTTTGATGGTCATAAAGGACTTACTAGCTATTTTAGTTGTTAATTCTTTTATTGCAGTATCAAGTTCATTTTTGCCAATCACATCATTAATTAATCCTATTTCTTTTGCTTTTTTGGCTGAAATTAGATCGCCAGTAAGAAGCATTTGCATTGCATCTTTCCTGCCAACACTTCTTGAAAGAGCAACCATTGGTGTTGAGCAAAAAAGCCCAATATTTACTCCTGGAGTCGCGAATTTAGATTCCTGCGTTGCGATTGCAAGGTCGCAACTTGCAACTAATTGACACCCTGCGGCTGTGGCAATGCCATCAACTTCAGCAATCACTGGTTGCGGCACATCAATAATAAGTTGCATCAATGTAGAGCATAAATTAAAAACTTCTTTGAAATATTTCTCTCCCTCATCTTCATTCTCTCTAGCTGTCGTAATTTCCTTTAAGTTATGACCTGCACTAAAAACATTTCCATTTCCAGCCAAAATTATCACTTTAATAGAGCTATCCTTTGACGCATTTTTGAATTCATTTATTAAGGAGCACATCATTTCTTCTGATAATGAATTTTTCGATACCAAATCGTTCATTGTGAGACGAAGGATTCCTTGATCAGACCTTTCCTTGATTAAGAGTTGTACGTTTTTATTCATTACAGATTTATTAAAAGCTATTTTATTTTTGAAGTCTAATGTGCATTATCTAATTCTATTTTTGGGCATCTATCCATGACAACTTTCAAGCCAGATTTTTCTGCTAATTCTGCAGCTTCTGTATTAATTATGCCTAATTGAGTCCAAATAACTTTCGCTTTAATTTCAATTGATTGCTTGGTGATCCCCATGATTGCATCTGTAGCTCTAAAAATATCAACCATATCAATTTTTTCGCTAATTGAGCTTAGATCTTTATAACAACGCTGCCCTAAAATTAAATTGCCTTCTTCATTAGGATTGACTGGAAAGACCCTATAATTATTTTCTATAAGCGATTGCATAACCTTAAAACTATCTCTTTCTTTCTTAGCGCTAGCACCAACAACTGCAATTGTTTTAACTTCATTAAGTATTTCTCTTATGTACGATTTAGAGTAATTCATGACCGCCTAGTTAATATGAGAGTTAATCTCAGACTAAGAAAGAGCATTAGCCGAGTAAATTATTTATTTCAATAAGATTTTCAGGACTTAGTGTACCTGCGGCCAAATGAAGACGAAGCGTCGTAATCAAATAGTCATATTTTGCATTAGAGAGATTTCTTTCCGCACTATAAAGATTTTTTTCGGCTTGCAATAGATCGACAATATTTCTCGTGCCTACTTCATATCCAACCTTTGTTGCTTCGAGTGCACTCGATGCAGAAACAACAGCTTGCTTCTGAGCGCGAAGATTTGCAACCAATGTCACTACATTTGAATACTGGCTTCTTACATCTTGAATAACACTTCTCTCAGCAAATAATGCATCTTCTGATGATTTATTAGATTCTGCATAGGCTTGCTTAGTTCTTGAAATTACAGCACCTCCCTGAAATATCGGCATAGATAGCTGAAGGCTATAGGTATCCCGCTTTGTTTCATCTGGAACGGTAATATTAAAGGCGCCCCCAGTATTTAATCCATCATAAGCGTATTGATTAGTTTCTGATTCAGTTTGTGCCCCGACAATATCAACCTTTGGTAAATGATTTGAAGCAACACTCCTTGCATTATTTTTTGATGCAAGCTTTCTAAGGTTTGCAGCCTGCAATCTAAAATTATTTTCAACAGCTTTCCTTGCCCATTCTTCTTTAGAAGCAGGAATAGGATTTGATACATTTAAATCGTTTACAAGCCCATCAAGCGAAATAATTTCTCTGCCAACTAATGCATTCAAAGATTCTTTTGCGGTATAGACCTCTCCTTCAATTCTTGTTCTTGAAGCAATACTTAGATCAAAAGCTAATTGGGCTTCTTGCACTTCGGTAACAGCAGAAAGACCAACTTCATATCTTTGACGAATTTGATCGAGTTGTTTCTTAATTGCTTTTTCCTCTGATCGAGCTGCACTTAAGTTATCAATAGCTCGTAAAACATTAAAATAAAGCTCAGCAGTTCTTACGATTAAACCTTGTTGAGAATATGCAAAATCAGCCTCTGCTGCATCTGTTAGAAATTTAGATTGTCTATATTTAAACCAAGTATCTAATCGAAGTAAGGGCTGAGTAAGACGCGCTGAAGTGCTGAAATTATTGTACTGATTTTGGAGATTTCCATTTTGATAATATTCATTCCAATTTGTTTGAGCGCTAATTGTTACGCTTGGAAGAAGGGCTGCTCGTCCTTGAACTTTAATTTCTTTGCCTGATAAATATGAAAATTCTGCTGATCTATATTGCGGGTCATTTTCCAATGCATCATTGTAAATATCTAGCAAGCTATCTCCTGCAGAATTAATACTAAGGGCAAGCAGCGATATAACTAGAATGTTTTTATTCATATTTAGATTTTTAATGTTTACAGTGCATACATTAGAACTCTTTTAGGGTCAGTATGTCAAGTTCACTTTACACTTAAATATTATCCTCTTATTTTAGTCTATTGTGAAAAAATCTCCTAAAATCTCTCAAATTAATAGCTTTCTTTCAATTTAGTTAGAGTAGAATACTAATTAAAAGTTTATTAGCATCAGGAAATATTAATTGGCTAAAAATTATGATTCAGAGTCGATAGAAGTTCTATCAGGCTTAGATCCGGTCCGCAAAAGACCTGGCATGTATACAGATACCTCTTGCCCAAACCATCTTATTCAAGAAGTTCTAGATAACTCAATTGATGAGGCTTTAGCTGGTCACTGCTCTAAGATCAAAGTAACTCTTCATAAAGGCGGAACTGTTTCTGTTATTGATGATGGTCGCGGTATGCCAGTGGATATTCACCCTGAGCATCAGGTATCTGGTGTTGAACTTATCATGTGTAAGCTACATGCTGGAGCAAAATTTTCTGGTGAAGATTATAATTTCTCAGGCGGTTTACATGGCGTAGGCGTTTCTGTGGTTAACGCACTATCAAAAAAACTTTCTGTAGAAATCAAGCGTGACAGCCATAGGTTTGAAATGAACTTTGAAGGGGGCGAAAAAACCTCAGATCTCAAGAAGATAGGAGATATAGGTCCTCGAAATACAGGAACTTCAATTAATTTTGTACCCGATCCTCAGTACTTTGAAACAATAAAGATTGATAAAAGTAATTTGAAACATCTGCTCAAAGCTAAAGCAGTCTTATGTCCAGGCTTAACCATTGAATATCATGATGAGGGAAAGAATGAGAAGGTTTCGTGGAATTATGAAAATGGACTAATTTCATATTTATCTGAATCTTCTGATGACATTGAATTACTGCTGGAGGAATCAATTTCTTGTAGCAAACTGGGAAATGATAATGCACTTGATTTTGTTTTAAATTGGTCCACTAAACCAGCAAAAAACCTCATGAACGAATCTTATGTGAATCTCATTCCAACTGCTCAAGGTGGATCGCATATGAATGGCTTTAAAGCAGGTTTATTAGAGTCAGTTAAAGAGTTTTGTGAGTTCAGAAATCTCATTCCAAAAGGTTTAAAGATAACAGCTGATGATGTTGTTCAGCACAGTACTTTTATTATTTCCTCAAAACTATCTAATCCTCAGTTTGCTGGACAAACTAAAGAGAGATTAGATTCAAAAGATCATCAAGCATTTGTTAATACAACTACAAAAGATATTCTGAGTATCTGGTTTAATCAACATACTGAAGAAGGTGAAAAACTTGCAGAATTAGCCATTGCCTCTGCACAAGCAAGAACGAAAGAAACTAAAGTTGTCGATCGAAAAAAAACTTTTCAAGGGCCTGCACTTCCAGGCAAATTATCTGATTGCAATAGTACCGATTTAGCAGAAACAGAATTATTTTTTGTTGAGGGAGATTCTGCTGGAGGCTCTGCAAAGCAATCAAGGGAAAGAAAATTTCAAGCAATCATGCCCCTGCGAGGTAAGATTTTAAATACTTGGGATCTTGAAAGTGCAGAGATTATAAAATCGGTAGAAATTAAGGATATTGCTACTGCAATTGGAGTGAATCCTGGAAGTGCAGATATAGATTCATTACGATATGGAAAAATATGTATCTTAGCTGACGCTGATTCTGATGGATTGCATATTGCTACATTACTTTGCGCTCTTTTTCTTCGACACTACAAACCATTAATCCTTGCAGGGCACATTTATGTAGCGATGCCTCCACTCTTTAGAATAGATTGTGCGAAAGAGGTTTTTTACGCACTAGATGAGAATGAAAAGGAATTAATAGTTCAAAAGTTAAAAACAAAGGCTGGAAAACCAAAAATTGATATTCAAAGATTTAAAGGACTAGGTGAGATGAATCCTTCCCAGTTACGCGAAACTGTCATGGATCCAAAAACTAGAAGACTAGTGCAACTAACAATCACTGCTTCAGATAATGTTAATAATATGATGGATTTACTGCTTTCGAAAAAGAATGCTGGTGCAAGAAAAGAGTGGCTTGAAAAACGAGGCAAAATAGTTAGAGTTTAATTATGAATATGGATAAAAATTTAACTTCCATCAGTCTGAAGGAATATGCTGAGGAATCATATTTAAATTACTCAATGTATGTAATTTTAGATCGAGCATTGCCTCATATAGGCGATGGAATGAAGCCAGTTCAGAGACGAATCCTTTATGCAATGAGCGAACTGGGTTTGAATGCAGGTTCAAAATACAAGAAATCGGCAAGGACTGTTGGTGACGTGATTGGTAAATTCCATCCTCATGGTGATAGTGCTGCATATGAAGCAATGGTGCTAATGGCACAGAATTTTTCCTTTCGGTATCCACTTGTAGATGGGCAAGGTAATTGGGGAACACAAGATGATCCTAAATCTTTTGCAGCTATGCGCTACACCGAATCAAAACTCACAGGATTCGCTGATTTACTTCTTGCTGAGTTAAAGCTTGGAACAGTTGATTGGCAGCCTAATTTTGATGGCTCTTTGCTTGAGCCAACAATCCTACCTGCAAAAATACCTAGCATTCTCCTTAATGGAACAACTGGTATAGCTGTTGGCATGGCAACAGATATCCCATCTCATAATATAAAAGAGGTATTAGATGCTTGTATGCATGTTTTAGAAAACCCCAAAGCAAGCACAAAGGAATTACTAAAATTTATTAAAGGACCAGACTTTAGTAATCATGCTCCAATTATTGCTTCATCTGAAGAGTTACAGGAGATGTATGAAACTGGTAGGGGAGGTTTTAAAATAAGAGCACATTGGGATGTAGAGGGCAATGATATTATTGTAAGAGCCTTGCCTCATCAGGCCTCTGGATCAAAAATACTTGAACAAATTGCAGATCAAATGCAAAAGAAAAAACTTCCAATGGTTATTGATTTAAGAGATGAGGGTGACCATAAAGAGCCAGTTAGGTTAGTAATATCTCTGAAGTCTAATCGAATTGATGCCACTGAAGTGATGAATCATCTCTATGCAACCAGTGATTTGCAAAAGAATTATCGCGCAAACATGAATTTGATTAGTCTTAAAGGCTCTCCAAGAGTATTTGCTCTCAAAGATTTAATTTCTGAGTGGTTAAAGTTTAGACAGCAAACTGTCATGCGAAAACTTGAGCATAGATTAGATCAAGTTGACGATAGGATACACATACTAGAGGGCTTATTAATTGTTTATCTTGATTTAGATAAAGTGATTCATATTATCCGTAATAGTGATGACCCCAAAAAAGAGTTGATGAAAGCATTTAAAATTTCTGAGATTCAAACAAATGCCATTTTAGAAATTCGTCTAAGACAATTAGCGAAAATGGAGCAAATCAAGCTTGAAGAAGAAAAGGGTTTGCTCGAAATAGAAAGAGCTGAGCTAGAAAAAATAATAAAATCAAAAACTAGACTGAAGACTTATATCAAAAATGAGCTCAAGGAGATAAAAGAAAAATTTGGTGATGATCGAAATTCTCCTATTGAGTCCTCCTCAGCTGCTAAGGCATTTTCTGAGGAAGAAATGGTTACATCAGAGGCTGTAACTGTGATTTTATCTAAAGCCGGTTGGATTAGATCTGCCAAAGGCCATGATATTGATCCGACCAGCCTCACGTATCGGGGAGATGATAAGTTACAACATTTTGCAAAAGGAAGGAATAATCAGACTTCAGTTTTTTTTGATTCTGGAGGAAAAGCATTTTCACTTTCCGCTCACTCTCTTCCATCTGCTAGAGGAATGGGAGAGCCATTGACTGGAAGAGTTGTTTCTGAATCTGGTGTAACATTCGAAGGTGTTGCAGTTGGATCAGAGGAATCTGAAATTCTAATTTCTAATACTGCAGGATTTGGTTTTATAGGCAATTTATCTAATGCAATTTCTAACCAGAAAAAAGGTAAACAATTCATGAAAGTTCCTGAAGGCGCAAATGTTATCTCTCCAATTACCATTAATGAAACTCATAAATTTGTTGCAGCAACATTTTCGTCTCAGGATAACAAAGGCAAAGTTAGCAATAAAATGTTAATTTTTCCAATAGAGGAATTACCTGTACTTCCAAAAGGGAAGGGTAATAAATTGATTAGTATTTCAACCAAAGCCTTTAAAGAAAAAGCTGAATATATGATGGATGTATGCTGTTTGGCTGAAGACAGTAAATTGCATATTCATCATGAAGGCAAAACGGGCGGGAAAACTTGGACTCTAAAAGAACTAGAGGAGTATATCTCGTCAAGAGCGAAAAGAGGAAGAGTGCTCCCTACTGGATACAATGGAATGATAAAGCTTGAAGAAATAGAAAGATCTACTGAACCTGCTCCTGAATAGTCTGTTTTAAGATTTTTAAGCCCTTCATAATTACTTCATCTTCAATAATCAAGCTAGGCGCTATGCGAATAGTATTATTGTTCGCTTTTAAAATCATCAGACCTTTTGCATAGCAACCTTTCATAACAGTATCTAGATTAAATTTTTCAGTAGCATTTAACTTGCAACCAATCCAAAGACCTGAGCTTCTGATTGCACTAAAGCATTTAAACTCTTTATTAATGTTCTTTAATTCAGTTAAAAATATTTTTTCTTTTTTCTTTACCCCATTAAGTAATGATTTCTTAGTCAGCATGATCATGACTTGCTCAGCTACAGCACAGGCAAGTGGATTTCCACCAAATGTAGATCCATGCGAGCCTAGTTGCATGCATTCAGAAATTTTTGTAGATGTCAGAATAGCTCCGATGGGTATTCCGCCACCAATACCTTTAGCACAACACATAATATCTGGCTTGATACCAAATTGCTCATAGGCAAACAAGGTTCCAGTTCTTCCAGCTCCTGATTGAACTTCATCAACAATAATGAGGACCTTATTTTGCTTACATAACCTTTTTATCTTTTGAACAAAGTCCTTTTTTGCTTTTATAATCCCAGCTTCTCCTTGAACAAGCTCGATAATTACAGCTGCAGTATTTTTTGTAATAACTTTTTCTAAGTCTTTTATTTCATTGTATGGATGATGTTTGATTCCCTTAGGCATAGGTCCGAATCCTTCAACAAATCTATCAGATCCATTTAAAGCTATTGTCATCATAGTTCGACCATGAAATGCATCAGAGAATGAAACTATTTCATTCTTTTTTTTGTTTATATTAGTGTATGCATATTTTCTTGCAGTCTTTATTGCACCTTCAACAGCTTCGGCTCCTGAGTTAGAAAAAAATACTTTTTCAGCAAAAGTATGTTTGCAAAAAATTTTTGCTAATCTGAGAGCTGGCTCATTAGTTAGCAAATTTGATAAGTGCCAAATTTTTTTAGATTGATCTACCAGAGCTTTGTTAAGGATTGGATGACAATGCCCCAAGCTAGAAACTGCAATTCCAGATGCAAAATCTATATACTTTTTATTTTTTTTGTCCCAAACCCAAGATCCCCTTGCTTTAGAGGGAACAAACTCTGCCGGTTTGTATGTCGGCATCATATATCGGTTAAAATCTGTTCTAGTGACCATAAAGACAATTGTAATATGATTAGGATTGAAGAAACTACAGAAAATAATTTTTTAATAGAAATTTCTCCTAATTATTCGCTAAGAGGATGGAGTCGAGTAATTTTTTTGGGTAGCTTGGCTTTTATCTGTTTAGGTATTGGAGTTTTTTTTCTTATTATGGGCGCTGGATTAATTTTGCCATTTGCAGGTTTAGAGGTGATTATTGTTTTCATTTGTTTTGGGTTGAGTTTTCGGTGGAGTCAGCAAAAAGAAATTATTTATATTTCAAATGATAAAATTAAATTAGAGCAAGGAAGGTTAATAAAGGAAAAGAGCTGGGAAGAGTTTAGAAGTTTTGTTGTCCTTGAGGTGGAAACTGATCAGTACAACTCAAATCAATTTTGCTTTCAATCTAAAGGTAAAAGGTTTTATTTTGGATCGTTTTTGAATGATGAAGATAAGCTTATTCTTAAAAATGAATTAAAAAGAATTATTGGTCACCTAAATGCATTATCTCCAGGCCTTTAATTTTTTTGGGACCATTTGCATTTTGCCAGCTTGATAATTGATATTTTTGCTGTCTTCAATCTTACCTTCAATCAGAGGTTGAAAATAGCTTCGCGCTTTCTTTGTCATTCCCAATCCATCTTTTGAAATAAATGCAGCGGGCAGTTTTTTTTCAACATTTGCGATTTTTGTTAATGGGGCAGAAACAACCTCCCACTTATAAGGTGTTGAGCTTCTACGCTTGATCACAGGCATGACTCCATTTAAGCCTTGTGTAGCATATAGGACTGCCTTTCTACCAACTTCGTATGCATGAGCTCTATCTACACCTGATGATAAGTGGCTTGCGCTTCTTTGAAGGTAGTCAGCGACAGCCCAATGATTTTTTAATTTCAATTTTTGATTAATTAGATCTGCTAACCTAGGAGCTACACCTCCAAGTTGGCTGTGGCCAAACGCATCTTTTGAGTCTGATTCAGCTAAGAATTTTCCTTGAGAATTTTTGATTCCTTCTGATGCAACAATCACACAAAAACCATTTTTTTTAACTGTCTCTTTGACCTTTGCCAAGAACTTCTTTTGATTAAAGCTTATCTCAGGTAGCAAGATTATGTGAGGCGCCCCCGGGTGACTATCTTGAGCTAGGCAGCTTGAACCAGCTATCCAGCCTGCATGTCTCCCCATTACTTCAAGGATAAAGACCTTTGTAGAAGTCTCATGCATTGATTCAACATCTAGAGCTGCTTCAATAGTTGAGGTGACTACATATTTAGCTACTGAGCCAAATCCTGGACAGCAGTCTGTAACAGCAAGATCATTATCTACTGTCTTTGGAATAGCAACACACTGCAAAGGATAGCCTAGCTTTTTGCTTATCTGAGAAATTTTCAAAGCAGTATCTGCAGAATCATTTCCACCGTTATAAAAAAAATATCCAATGTTATGAGCCTTAAAAACTTCAATTAACCTTTCATATTCTTTTAAATTTTCATCTATGCTTTTAAGTTTATATCGACATGAACCAAAGACTCCTCCTGGTCTATACTTTAAGCCTTCAATAAATTTTTTTGATTCTTTAGAGGTATCTATTAACTCTTCTCTTAAAGCTCCCAATATTCCATTTTTACCTGCATAAACTTTTCCAATCTTTACTGATTTCCTTGCTTCTAATATTACTGCGCTTGCAGAGGCATTTATTACAGATGTCACACCACCAGATTGAGCATAAAAAGCATTTTTTTTCATTAGTTTAAAAATTAATTAATTTGGTCTATGGTATCAAATGTTACCGATAAATATTTAAAAATGAAAATTCATATACTAGGCATTTGTGGCACCTTTATGGGAGGCCTCGCCCAAATACTTATTGAAAAAGGCCATACGGTTTCAGGAAGTGATAAACAGTTTTATCCTCCGATGTCCGATCAACTTAATTCTCTTGGCATAGAAATGATAGAAGGTTATGAAGAATTAAATTTACCATCTGCTGATCTTTATGTCATAGGTAACTCCCTAAGCAGAGGCAACTCATCTGTTGAATATATTTTAAATCAGAAGCTTGAGTATACATCTGGGCCTCAAATGCTAGGTGACATGATCCGTGATCGAACTGTAATTGCTGTATCAGGAACACACGGAAAAACCTCAACATCATTTTTACTTTGCGAAATCTTTCAAGCTCAAGGTATTGATATTGGATTTTTGGTTGGTGGCGTAAGTGATTCGTTTGAGAATTCTGCGCGCCTGGGATCCTCTCCATATTTTGTGATTGAAGCAGATGAATATGATTCAGCTTTTTTTGATAAGCGCTCAAAATTTGTTCATTATCATCCACATACTTTTATCGTAAATAATATTGAATTTGATCATGCGGATATATTTAATGATGTATCAGATATCTTGAAGCAATTTCATCACGCTATCAGAACAGTGCCAGCAAATGGACATGTTCTTTTTCATGATGATGACAAAAATATTTTAGATTTAATCGAGTTGGGTTGCTGGTCTAATAAACATCAACTAGGAAGCCAAGAAACCATTCAGCTTTCAATTGACGAAGGCGCAATAAGTTTTCAAAATCAAAAATTTGCTATTAGGGATCTTCCCCTGCATGGAGAGCACAACTTACGTAATGCAGTCATGGCTATGTATGCAGCTTTTCTTCATGGCATTCATCCCAAGGAATCATTCTCAGCTCTGAAGCATTCAAAAGGAGTAAAAAGGAGATTTGAGACAGTGTTTCAAAATGAAGATAAGTTGGTCATTGATGATTTTGCCCATCATCCCACAGCAATAGCACATACAGTTAAAGCAGCTATCAATCATTTTCCTTCTCAAAAGATATTAGGCATTATTGAACTTGCTTCTAACACTATGTCTCAAGGTCATCACGGAGCTGAGTTGTATGAGAGCTCTTCGGGCTTGGAAAAAGTCTTCTGGCTGAATTTATCCGGAAAAAGAAATCAGGAATTTGAGTATGATTCCATAAAGTTGCTATTAACAGATTTAAAAAAAGACATAGTTAATTTTGATGTTATTCTTATCATGAGCAATAAAGATAGTAAAAAAATATCGGAGCCAGTAATTGACCTCATCAAAAGCAAATAAACTTCCAGTATTTCCATTGGGATTAGTCGTTTTGCCTGGCACCATACAAACACTACAGATTTTTGAGCCCAGATACCTCTCCATGGTTAAAAACTGTATGAGCAGCGATACCGGCTTTGTTATTACTCTTAGTAAAAGCAATCAATCTGGCGAGAGCTTTATGTCCCAGGGAACTTTTGTAGAAATTATTGATTTCAATCAACTGCCTAATGGATTATTAGGCATTACGGTAAGAGGATCACAAAAAGTATCGATTAAATCTGTTGAGCAACTTGAGTCAAGGCTTTATTACGCATCCATCTCTCCAATTGCAGAACCCGTTGTTGATGATCAAGCAGTGCTTGCTCAATTCCCGGAGTTAATAAATGTCCTTAGTCAGCTAAAAGAGCATCCGCAAGTAAAATCTCTACCTTTAGAAATTGATCTTTTATCTGCTGAATCTGTAAGTTATCAATTGGCAGGTTTAATTCCAATTACCCCTTCGCAGAAGCAGTCCTTGCTTGAAGCGTTTGATTCAAAACAGCGAATGAATCTTCTTGAAAAATTAGTCAATCAAATTTCAGAAAACTCAGCTTAAATTTTTAGTAACTGTTTACCCTTGTTTTCTCCGGTAAAAAGCCTATTAAGAGTTTGCGGGCAGTTTTCAATTCCCTCCTGAATATCTTCTCTATGTTGAAGTTTTCCCTCCATGACCCAAGTAGCTATTTCTTCTAAGGCTTGTTGGGAGCGAGGCAAATAATCTAGAACTAGAAATCCCTGCATTGTTGCTCGTTTAATAATTAAAGAAAATAAGTTATTTGGCCCATCTGGTGGTCTGGTTGCATCATATCCTGAAGAAATCCCACCACATAAAAGAACTCGAGCATTTATATTTATTAGATAAAGAACAGTTTCAAGTATCTCTCCGCCGACATTATCGAAATATATATCAATTCCATCTTTTGCAATTTTAGGAAGCTCTTCATGAACATCTGAATTCTTATAGTCAATTACATCATCAACACCAGCTTCTTTGAGCCAATCGCATTTTTCCTTACCTCCAGCTATTCCTATGACATGACATCCCTTAAGTTTAGCTATTTGAACTACTACCGAACCAGTAGCACCAGCGGCTCCAGATACTAAAACCGTTTCACCAGGCTGAGGATCACCAAGTTCTATTAATCCATAGTAGGCCGTGATGCCAGTTGTACCCATTACATTTAACATTGTGGGTATTGGCAGCAGATCAGGAATTACCCTAAATCTGTCATCAGCTTCAGGCTTAGTTACGCAATGAGATTGCCAACCTACAAAACCAAAGGTTAAATCACCAACCTTATATTCAGGATTCCTGGATTCCAGCACACGACCCACGCCACCTGATCGAATAACTTCACCTATTTGGACAGGAGGAAGATAGCCAGGGACATCATTCAACCATCCTCTTTGAGTAGGATCAAAAGAAAGATAGATATTTTCAAGGAGAATCTCACCTTCATCTATTTCTGGAAGAACTTCAGTAATTAATTCAAAATCTGAATCTTTTACCAGACCTTGTGGCCTGTTTTTCAAAACCCATTTTTTATTTGAAATTCCCATCATCTCTCCTCTAGTTTAAATTTTTTATTAGATTATTAGTTTTATTTTACTTTATTACTAGTTGGCATTTCTCTTAAGTGGAGGTTTATTTGCTTTAACTCTAATCCAATTTAAAGCTCTAAAAATAGAAGGTATTGCAACTAGTTTTTTTTCTAATTTATATTTACCTGGATAGTTTGCTAATAATAATCCCGTCACTATTGTTAGCAATCCTTGGCCAGGCAAAACTAACATTAATAGACCTCCAATAATCAGGGAGAATCCAATTATATTTTTTCCAAATATAACTGCCAATCTTAAAATCGGTTTTTGCTCTTGCCACTTAGAGGGTTTTCTCTTTGTTGATAGAAAATAATCTTCAGGTATTTGAGCAATAAACCAACTAATACCCAAAATACTGAGTATAAAAATAAGAATAGAAGATATTCCTAGGCCTATTAAAACTCCTGGATGATTTGAAAACCAAGAGATGAAAGCATTTACATAATTCATTTATCTATCTTAATCAAAAGATTTGTTGAAAGAATATATAAATTAGAAATATTTAATAGATTTATTCATTTAAGTTAGATATTCTGCTTGTTTAGCTGGAATGGAATATTAAAATTAATTCATACAATTTAAACAAGCATCATAAGGTCAAAAACTGCTATGGAAACCCCTGATTTACAAACAATCTGTTGTGAAGCGCTGGATGATTTAAAGGCTCAGAATATTCTTGTTCTAGATATTCGGGAGATCTCAGATTTTGCTCATTGGTTTATAATAGCCACCGCTTCTTCCTCAAGAAATGCAAAAGCAATTTCTAATAAATTGATTGAATCACTCAAGCTGCAAAAGCAGAATTTAGTTGGTGTTGAGGGTCAGGATGATTCAGAGTGGATCTTGGTTGATTGTGGAGATGTTGTTGTAAATATAATGCAACAAGAAACCCGTGAGTTTTATGACTTAGAGAGTTTATGGGGTGAAAAAACTCTTGTTTCTGCCTGATGAAATGCAAAATTATCAGCATTAGTCATAAGGCATCTGACTGGGAGCAAAAAGCTTTACAATTTTATACCAAACAATTGCCTAATCACTTTCAAGTTTCGAATGTTGAGGTGAAGCCTTTTGTCTCAAAATCTATAAATAGAGATTCTATATTAGAGGCCGAAGGTTTGGAAATCTTAAAAAATGTTGACCAAGATGCCACCGTAATTTTATGGGATAGGCAAGGGCAAAAGATTGATAGTCTTAATTTTGCTAGCCTTTTGCAGGAACAAATTGATCATGGGAAAAATATTAACTTTGTTATTGGCGGTTCTCATGGTGTGTCAAAGAGTATATTTGAAAACTCAAAATTAACTTTATCGGCTTCAGAATTAACTTTTCCTCATAGGCTTTTTAAAATATTTTTAATGGAACAAATTTTTAGAGCGAGCACAATTCATCGAAATCATCCGTATCATAAATAATGATTTTTGAAGAGAGACAGATTGAAAAAAATAACTTTTCTTCAAGAGCAATTTTACTTTTTAGTGTAATCATCCTCGTGCTAATTCTCGTGCTCATACAGGTTTTTACCTTGCAAATTTCCGGCTACACAGATTATCAGCTTGCCGCATTAAAAAACAAAAATTATGAAGTCCCTGTTCAGGCTCTCAGGGGTGAAATTTTTGACAGAAACGGAAGAGCACTTGTTAAAAATGAACCAACTTTTGATTTAATTACTCAACCCAGTCTTATCTTAGATATAGATTCTTTTTTAGAAAAGATTCAACCAGTTATCTATCTATCTGAAACTGAAAAAACAAGATATCAAAATCTCCAAAAAGAAAAAGCATTTGTAAATAAAGAACTGGTTTTAAAAAAAGATCTTTCTGACGAGGAAATTGCTAGATTCAATGTAAGAAGTTTTAATTTTCAGAATGCATTCATTGCAAAACGCTATAGAAGAATTAGTGATTATCCAGATATTTTTTCTCATGTTTTAGGTTATACCTCAAGAACAGAGGATTATTTTAATTCAGTCCCTGAAATTCCCCGAAGTCATTGGAAGGATGCAGAATTAGAATACGCTCATGGTCTTATTAGAGGTAAGACAGGATTAGAGGAAATATATGATGATCTTTTGAGAGGTCAGCATGGGCAAAGGGTGTATGAGATGAATGCAAGAGGACAATTTTTGCAACCATTATCTTTTATTAAGCCTAAAAAAGGATCTGATTTATATACTAATTTAGATATTGATGCTCAAAAAAGTGCAGCACAATTTCTTGGAAACAGAAAAGGTGCGGTTGTCGCGATAGACCTAGATTCTGGAGGTATTAATGTTTTATACAGCTCACCTGCATACTCAATAAATAAGTTATCAAATGGTATGACTGAAAATGAATTTCAAACTTTAATTAATGATCAGAATAAACCTTTTTTTAATAGAGCATTACAAGGAAGGTATCCGCCAGCATCAACAATAAAGCCTGCGATTGGTATGTATGGATTGTTAAATAATATTGTGAGTTGGGACTTTGAGATGAAGGATCCTGGATTTTTTACGTTACCTGAGACTGGCAGAATCTTTAGAGGGTGGCGTAAGGGAGGTCACGGCAAAGTAAATATGCATAAAGCATTCTTGGTGAGCTCCAATGCTTACTTCTTCTCACTTGCATATCAAGCTGACATTGCAGAATTATCTGATCATTTATCTAGTTTGGGATTTGGGCAAAAAGTCTGCTTAGATTGCTTTGATGAAGATCAAGCATTTGTACCAACTCCTGAGTGGAAATACAGCCTGATGAATGCAGGTTGGGTAAAGGGCGATACGGTTAATTTAGGTATTGGACAAGGCTATTTAGTGGCAACTCCTATGCAGTTAGCAAACTATGCATCTCTTCTTGCTACCAAAGGACAATTTACTGAGCCCTCAATAGTGACTCTAGGTAATCAAAAAAAATCTTTAAAAGTTTGGCAAGATAGTAGATTTGATGACTCGGATTGGATAAAAATGCATCAAGCTTTACTTGGAGTCATTGAAAGTGATTATGGAACTGCCAGGAGCATACGAGATCTTGCAAAATTTCAAGTAGCTGGAAAATCAGGCACTGCAGAGCTTGTTAGTTTAGATAGCAAAGAAGCCTATCAAGATTTAAGAACGACAGAGTCACTTAGAGATCACTCGATTATTGTTGCTTTTGGACCAATGCCCAATCCAAGGTATGCAGTTTCTGTGGTGATCGAGAATGGTGAGAGTGGAGGCGCAGTTGCTGGGCCCGTAGCAATAGAGGTTTTAAAGAGTTTAATTAATGAATAAATCGTTTCAAAAAATATATTTCGATCCTTATATATTTTTTAGCCTATTCTTATTGTCCACTCTTGGTTTATTTTTTTTATTTTCCGCCTCAAATGCTGATGTAACTATTGTTTCAAAACAATTTGTTTATGTTATAGCTGGATTCATTATTATGATTTTGGTTAGCCAGCTAGATCCTGATATTTTTAGAAGGATGTCTGGATTATTTCTTTTTTTTGCATTAATACTTTTAGGCATTACATATTTATTTGGTCCTGAAATTAATGGTGCACAAAGATGGGTAAGGGTAGGCCCTTTTTCTTTTCAATCTTCAGAATTACTAAAATTGGCAGTGCCAATTTTTTTAGCTAATTTTTTATTTGATAAAAAGTTACCAATACAGAAAAAAGAGATAACTATCAGTTTATTAATAATTTTCTCGTGTTTTGGCTTTGTTTTCCGACAGCCTGATTTAGGAACTGGATTAATTATTGCTTGTTCCGGATTATTTGTATTGTTTCTTTCAGGTTTGAGTTGGAGCTTTATAGGCGGATCTTTTATTTTATTAATTATCAGCTCTCCTTTTATTTGGAATATTTTGTTGCAGCCTTTTCAGCGTCAGAGGATTGCAACATTTTTTAATCCTGAGTCGGATCCATTTGGAGCAAGTTGGAATATCATTCAATCAAAAGTTGCCATTGGATCTGGAGGTTTGTTAGGTAAAGGTTTTGGTGAAGGCTCACAAACACAGCTCAATTTCCTTCCAGAAACAGAGACAGATTTTATCTTTTCTGTAATTGGAGAGGAATTTGGATTTCTAGGCGTGCTGTTATTGCTAAGTATTTATTTATTTATATTATTGAGATGTTTTTATCTAGCATTAAGTGCCAGAGATAGATTCTGCAGATTGGTTATAGGAGGCTTATGCTTAACTTTTGCTACAAATTTAATTATAAATTTATGTATGGTGGTAGGTTTACTGCCAGTTGTGGGCATGCCTTTACCATTTATTAGCAAAGGTGGTTCTTCTTTAATATCATTATTTCTTGCTTTTGGCATAATTATATCTATGGGCACGCATAAAAAATTCTTACCTCAATGAAATATCTTTTTTTACTTTGCTTTTTGCTTTCAAATAATATTATTGCAAATTATTCCCAGCATCCTGAAGCGAAGGACGTTATTGAAACCTTGGTCATGGATCATGGGTTTGATGAAAATTATATTATTGAGATTCTTGAAACTGCAAAGAAACAAGATCGAATTTTAGAATCGATGTCATCACCTGCTGAGTTTACTTGGACCTGGGATAGATATAAAAAACTTTTCTTAGAAGATAAGCGAATTGCGAATGGCAAAAAATTTATCAAGGAAAACTCTACTTTATTTGATCAAGTTGAAAATGAGTTTGGAGTACCTAAGGAAATTATTACTTCTATTTTAGGAGTGGAAACTAGGTATGGAAAAATCAAAGGCAGCTACAGGGTACTAGATAGTTTAACAACACTTGGCTTTGATTTTCCTAGAAGATCAAAGTTTTTCAAAAGTGAACTCATACAATTTTTTATTCTAACAAGAGAAAACAATTTAGATATAAATTCAGTCCAAGGATCTTATGCCGGTGCTATGGGATACGGCCAGTTTATTTCATCTAGCTATCGAGCTTATGCAATAGATTATGACGATGATGGATATGCAGACTTGTTTAATTCAATCCCAGATGCTGTAGCTAGTATTGCTAATTATCTTAAAAAACATGGCTGGAAAAGAGATGGGGTTATAGTTACACAAGTTGAACTCAATAAAGTAAACAAGACCTATAAGCATCCAAGTAATTTAAATAAATTCATCCCTCTACAATTTACAGAAGGCCTTGAAGGTACATATCTTATTCAAGAGGGAGATAGCTTATTATCAATAGCAATCAATAATAATATTAAATTAGAGCAACTTATGAGTATGAATAATATTAAAGATCCAAATCTTATTAAAAGTGGGCAAACCCTTTTATTAATTAAACCGAAGGATTTATATTTTATAGGTGATGATAATTTTATTGCGATTACTAAATATAATCGTAGTCATTTTTATGCTAAAGCCGTGTATGATTTATCCTTAGAATTTTAGTTATATTGTTATGAAAAAAATATTTTGTTTTATCCTTCTTGCTCCTTTTTGTATAGACGGACTTGCTCAGTCCATGGTCCCAAAGGCGCCCAAATTAAATTTAGATAGCTATATATTGCTTGAAGCTAGCACTAACACTGTAATAGCTGAGTTTAATTCGGATAATCAAATTTCTCCTGCAAGCATGACCAAGGTTATGAGTGGATATGTTATTGCAGATCAGATTGCCAGCGGAGCTATTAGTCTAGATGATGAAGTCTTAGTTAGCGAAAAAGCTTGGAAAACTGGTGGTTCTAAAATGTTTATTGAAGCAGGAAAAAGAATTTCTGTTCGCGATTTATTATCAGGCATAGTAATTCAATCTGGAAATGATGCGACTGTTGCAATGGCAGAGTATGTTGCAGGCTCTGAAGAAGGGTTTGTTGATTTTATGAATGCCTATGCATCTGAGTTAGGCCTAAACAATACCTTATTTCAAAATGCAGTGGGATGGACGGACCCCAATCATTTTTCATCAGCTAAAGATCTAGCTTATTTATCGAAAGCGCTCATTAATAATTTTCCTGATCATTATGCAACCTATAAAGAAAAAGAATTCACCTTTAGTGATATTCGACAGCTTAATCGCAATAAGCTTTTGTGGAGAGATGATTCAGTTGATGGAGTAAAAACTGGTCATACTGAATCTGCTGGCTATTGTTTGATTTCTTCCGCTATACGTAATGATATGAGACTAATAGCAGTGGTCGCAGGCAGCCCCTCAGAAAATGAAAGGCTTACTTCGTCACAAAGACTCCTGGAGTATGGGTTTCGATTTTTTGCAACGCAGAAACTAATTTCAAAAGATTCAGAGATCACCGTTGCGAAGGTGTGGGGCGGCAAAATGGATGAGGTTGCATTAGGGACTAATGAGGATATCTTATTAACTTTGCCTCGATCAGATTTTAAAAATATAAAAGCAAATTATAAGTTTAAAAATAATATACAAGCGCCAATATCTGAGGGCGATGTAATAGGTGATATTGAATTCATCTCTAAGGATAGGGTGGTACTATCGACTCCACTTATAGCCATTGAGTCAGTTGAGGCAAAAGGTTTCTTTGGAAGAATTTGGGCTCGCATAGTTTTTTGGATCATGAGTCTATTCTCCATGGGTCAAAATGCCTGATATCGCTGCTATATATCAGGGTAAATTAAATACGCTTGATCAAATTAGAGTATCGCCATTATCACGGGCTTATACGTTTTCAGATAGCATCTATGAAGTTATTCCATATTTTTCAGGAAAATCTTTATGCTTTAAAGAGCATGTTGATCGAATGACCCAAAGCGCTCTTCTAATGGAGTTAAAGGTTAATTTTGAGAGCGTAATTGATGATATTCATAAACTTGCTAATACTTTAAATAACCAAGACGGTTATGTGTATTATCAAATTTCAAGAGGTGTTGATATGGTTAGATCACACCTTTATCAAGATGATCTTGAGATAGAGAGATTTGGTTATGCAATGCCTATAAGTTTTCCCTCTTCTTCTATTAGTGCGATGTTGTGTGACGATGACCGCTGGGGAAAATGTAATATTAAATCGACTTCTTTGTTAGGCAATGTTTTGGCCATGAATAAGGCAAAATCATTGGGTTGCCAAGAAGTTGTCATGCATAGAGGAGGCTTTATGACTGAGGCAGGAGCAAGCAATGTGTTTTATTTTGATTCTACTGGAAAAGTTAGAACTTCATCTTTGTCTGAAAATATCCTTCCTGGTATTACTAGGGCAATTTTAATCAATGCACTTAAAGATACTCCTTACTCTGTTGAAGAAGGTTGTTGCGCTATTTCAGATTTTAATGATTCACCTTGTATATGGTTAACCAGTTCAACAAAAGGTTTATTGCCTCTTACAAACTTGATTGGAACAGAGTATCAATTTGAAGAAAATTTTAATGGTTATAAGGATGTTGCTAAATTATTTAATTCTGCAATGCAGTCGCATCTTGCAGCTTCAGAATAACTCTTTCAATTTGCTCCCAGGTCTCAGCCCTCATTAGACCTTTGTTAATGAGATCAATTTTTAGGATCTCTTCATTTAAACTTAGAAATTCTTTTACCTTTGCTTGTTTTATTAAGTTTAAGTAAAGACTAATTTTAGATGACCATACCCCACTGTTCATTAATGCGGATTTTTGATTTCTAGCCTTAAGTGACTCTAAACAAGAATTAATAACTTTAGCGATTATCCAGATAATTGGAGCAGAGTTTTGACGATCATGCTCCCGCATGAAATTAATTGTCATAAGCGCTTTTCTAAAATCTCTATTGATTAGAAGATCTTCAAGCTCAAAAGCACTGATTCCAGACCCAAAGATTATATGATCTGTTTTGGTTTCTATGACTTCATCTTGATTTAAAAATAAAAGCCTTAGCAAGGCAACTTCATTTCTTTGACCCAAAAGATTGGCTTCATTATTTTGAAAAATTGATCCTCCAAAGATTGGCAGTAAATCTTTTGGTAAAAAGTTTAACTGTCTTTTAAGCCATAATTTTTCTTCCATTATCTTTAATTTACCGCAATTCACGATCAAACCATGAGCATCAAAATTTTTAATCCATGCCCCACTTGCTGGAACTTTTTCAATACTAGATTCAATAATCAATGCAATGTTTGCAGATTTAAAAATATTTTCGTCCTCAAGAAGAGATTTGATTTTTTCAGGAAATTTTCCTGAAGTATGTTTGATGTGAACAATTAGATTTTCTTGGAACAAAGAACCTCCCATATTTCTTGAGACTATTTCTTGGGTTTTATCTAGTTCATCTTGAGATATTGATACCTTTTCATTGAATCCACTTTGCTTTAAATTATCTAAGATCGTTTCAACTGCATCTTGCTTTAAAATAAATTCTCCCCCGGTGATTAAAAAGTATTTATGATCCTTGGGATCAAGAAAATTTAAAAAATTAACTTTCAATTAACCAATACTCCTTTGAAAGGCCTTCTAGTAATGAGAATTCTAACTCTTCAATAATCTTTTTCTGCGCCATCACTTCTGATTGTGGGTTAGTCTCATTAACTGAAATCCAGTCTGAGACTTGAAGCTTGCCACTTTTATTGGAGTTAATTTGCGTGAAGGTATATTCAACTTCGCCAATAATTTTTATCTGTTGCGCTCTTGCAGCAGAGCCCCCATAAAAGTTTTTCTTTTTAAACTGAAGATTTGATATTTTGAGGCTGTAATTATTATTAGATGGATCTTGCGAAAAATATTTTATTGATTTTTGTTTGAATGAATCCTTGATATTTAATCCAAACTCAATTTTATTTAAATTTATATGTCGCTCTTCAATCAAGCTAAGCTGACAACTAGAAATTATAAAAAAAGATATGAGTATTAAGAAATACTTATAAAAATTATTTTGCTCCATCAAAAAAATCTTCAAAGCCAGATGGATCATGTCTACCAACCACTAGGTTCTCTAACATTCCAATACCCTGATCTGAGCCTAATGTTGCCTTAGCAATTTGATGCGTATGAAAAAACGTATAATCCCCTGGATCGATTTCGGATAAGTCCCAAACTTCGTAGCCGGTTTCACTTTCACCTTTCCAGATGCCATGTTTCCATTCATCATGCTGATAGCCAATCCCTTTACAAAAGAATATTGGCCCTGTAGTTTCTAATTCTAGATCAAACTTCTCTTTATTTTTTAGCATGCCTGATATATTTGCGCCAGTGGCCCATCGTGATCCTTTTTGCCAGTTCACAGAGTGGTGTAGAGAATGAATAGTTTCTACTTCAATATGAGATGGAGCAGAAGACATCTTGTTATATAACGGCAATTTATGACCAGAAATTTGTGTGGTATTGCCATCTCTATCTTCGAATGTTCCAAATTGTGTACAGAATCCGTCAAAATGAACAGGAGCCCAACACCAATAAACGCCAGGTTCTTGATTAAGCATCCCAGGAGCCCCACCTTCTGGTTCTCCTACGGGCCTGACACCCCATGATCTATCTCTGATTGCATATATTTCTTTCGGATTGAGTTTTCCAGCTTCTGTCGATATTTCACCTGTCCATTTGCCGAGTTGGGTAAATCTAATTGTATTCATGATCGTTCTAGTGCCTTCCATTAATAATGACCGAGGCTCTTGGTGCGCAATAGAGTTAGCCGTGAATTTAAGATTACAATTTAGTTTATTATCAGGATCTTTTAAGGAAAATGTAAGTTCGTTCATTGGCTCATCAATTGTTAAGCACATAGGACCAATTTTGATTGGGGTTCTATTTTGATTTAGGCGTTGACTAGCATGATATGAATATTGTTTACCTTTATAGGAGATACTGAAGTGAGCATCAATTACATGTCTATTTGGATAGAGCCCAATGCCTATTTCAAAAATGTATTCATTTTCAGGATCCATGCCATTGAAAAAGTATCTATCATAAAAGTTTCTATCAGTGGAACCAGGGATAGTAATTGGCTCTATTGCTTGATGAATTGGGTAGTCGTCGTATGGAGTTATGTAGTTCATTTAAATTACGAAATTAATTAATTTTTCTTTTATATAGATTACCTTTTTTATAGGCTGGTTAGCTAGAATTTTTTTAACATTTTTATTTTCCTTAGCTATTATCTCTATTTCAGCTTCTTCACTTTCAACTGAAATATTTTCTTTTCCTCTTACTTTTCCATTCACTTGAATGATTAGTTGAAACTCTTCTAATTGAAGAAATTCTTCATTAAATATTGGCCAAGAATTTTCAAAATCATCTCCGTCAGACTCTGTGTATTGCCTCCACAAATAAAGACTTATATGAGGAGTGATTGGAGATAACATTTTCAACGTAAAGTGAATTACCTCATCTAAACAAAATTTTTGTCCTTTAGATGCATCATCAGCCTTAAATGACTCAGGCACAGCATTCAATAACTCCATTATTGATGCTATAGCTGTATTAAATGAATTACGTTCTGCGTAATCATGAGAAACCTTTTTAAGGGTTTTATGACTTTTCTGACGAAGCCCAAGCTCAAGTTTTGTAAATTCATTTGGCTGTTTTTCGTCAAATTTCTTTCTTTGCGATGCAAGACTCCAGACTCGTTTGAGAAATCTGTATGAACCCTCGATTGCTGTATCTGACCATTCAAGAGACTGCTCAGGCGGTGATGTAAACATCATGTAAAGCCTAATTGTGTCTGCTCCATATTGATCGATAAATTTTTGTGGATCCACAGTATTGCCTTTTGACTTTGACATTTTGTAACCATCTTTTAATACCATGCCTTGTGTAAGCAGCTTTTTGAAAGGCTCATCACCATCCACCAGACCGATATCCCTCATTGCTTTATGAAAGAATCTTGAATAAAGAAGATGTAATATTGCGTGCTCAATCCCACCAACATATAAGTCTACGGGGAGCCAATGCTTTGAATTTTCGTCTAACGCTTGTTCATTATTTTCTGCAGATGTAAATCTTGCGTAGTACCATGATGAATCTACAAAAGTATCAAAAGTATCGACTTCACGATATTTGCCATCGCCTAGATCAAAAAAATCACTATTTTGGCTCAATGGTTTTGGAGATTCTCCATCTTTTATCTTTGGCAGCTTAACCGGCAGATCGTTATTCTCTAGAAAAGTAGGGTTGCCATTCTCATAGACAACAGGTATTGGACAACCCCAAAATCTCTGTCTGCTAACTCCCCAGTCTCTTAGTCTAAAATTCTCAATACTTTTACCAATCTTGTTCTTTTCCAAGTGACTATTAATATTGAGAATTGCTTCATCTGATTTTTGACCAGTAAAATCATTAGAGTTAAGCAGTATTCCTTTCTTCGAAGATGGCAATTCATCCGCTTCAATTACTTTCTTAATCTCTATATTATATTTTTGGGCAAACTCATAATCCCTATCATCGTGAGCGGGAACACCCATCACAACTCCTGTTCCGTAGTCCATCAAAACATAATTTGCAATCCACACATCAAGATTCATATCTATGAATGGATGCTTAACCTTTAAATTTGTTTTGAACCCTAATTTTTCTGCCTTAGCCATATCAGCTTCAGCCATTTTCGTTGCATTACATTTTTTAATAAATTCATTAATTTCCGAGTTATCAGTTGCAAGATTTTGAGCTAGTGGATGATTTGGAGAAATAGCTATATAAGTTACGCCATAAATAGTATCTATTCTTGTGGTAAAAGCAGTTAATTCCTCCTCATTGAGCAAGGAAAACTTTATTTCTGAGCCAAATGACTTACCAATCCAGTTTTTTTGCATAGATTTTACATTTTCTGGCCAGTCCAAACTTTCAGCTGATGTCAGCAATTCATCGGCATAATCAGTTATCTTTAAAAACCATTGATCAATTTCTTTTAATTCAACAGTTGCTCCAGATCTCCATCCTTTTCCATCGATAACTTGTTCATTTGCTAAAACTGTTTCATCAACAGGATCCCAATTAACCAGAGATTTCTTTCTATATACAAGACCTTTTTTATGAAGCAATGTAAAAATTTCCTGTTCCCATCTAAAATAATTAGGATCACAGGTTTTCAGTTCTTTTGACCAATCATAACTAAAGCCCAATCTTTTCAACTGTGATTTCATATTTTCAATGTTTTGTTCAGTCCAGCTTTGTGGATCGACTTTATTTTTAATAGCAGCATTCTCAGCTGGCAAGCCAAATGCGTCCCATCCCATTGGTTGAAAAACGTTAAAGCCCTGCATTCTCTTAAATCTAGAAATTACATCTCCAATCGTATAATTGCGAACATGACCCATATGCAATTTTCCAGAAGGATATGGAAACATTGAAAGACAGTAGAACTTTTCTTTTGTTTTTGAGGGCGAAGCCTTATATGAATTGTTTTGCACCCAAGATTCTTGGATTAGATTCTCTACTTCAGCAGGATTATATTCTTTGCCACTCATTTTTCTAAAAAAGATCCTTCAAGATAGTTGATATTATGTCTATTCTCACAGAATGTTTGATCTTTTAAGAGTTTTTGATGCAAAGAGTGATTTGTATTTATGCCATCAACAAAAAATTCATCCAAAGCGCTTAACATTCTTTTTATACATGATTTTCGGGTATTTGCAGTTGTAATAATTTTTGCAAGCAGGGAATCGTAGTGGGGAGGCACTACATATCCTGAATAGATATGGGAGTCAAATCTTACTCCAAATCCACCAGGCGGATGCATCTTATTGATAATCCCTGGAGCGGGAACAAAAGTTTCAGGATCTTCAGCATTTATTCTGCACTCTATTGCATGCCCTCGGAATATAATTTCATCTTGATCAAGGGTTAGCTCCATCCCCAGAGCAATTTTTAATTGAGCTTTAACAATATCGAAGCCAGTAATCATTTCAGAAACAGGATGTTCAACTTGAATTCTGGTATTCATTTCAATGAAATAAAATTTACCATCTTCATAAAGAAACTCGAGTGTTCCTACTCCAGAATAATTAATTTTTTTACAAAGAGTTAAGCATGCTTTTAACATTTTTTCTAAGGACTTTTGATTTATGTTAAGAGCAGGAGCCTCTTCAATAATTTTTTGGTGTCTTCTCTGCATGCTGCAATCTCTTGTACCAAGATGAATAGCATTTCCTTTGCCGTCAGCAACAATCTGGACTTCTACATGACGGGGATTTTGAATAAATTTTTCAAAATATATGGTGTCATTTCCAAAAGCATTTTTTGCCTCTTGTTTGGTGAGTTGCAATGATGAGATTAACTCAGACTCTTCTTGGACAACTCTCATTCCTCTTCCACCACCTCCTGCAGATGCCTTAATTATTAAAGGATAGCCGACAGCTGAAGCTATTTTTTTAATTTCATCATCACTTTCAGGAATTTCTCCTTTATAACCTGGCACTATAGGAATATTTGAATCTTCAGCAAGACCCTTTGCAGTAATTTTATCTCCCATTTGCCGGATAACATTTGAAGAGGGACCGATGAATTTAAACCCACTAGCTTCACATCTTTCAGCAAAATCTGCATCTTCTGCAAGAAAGCCGTACCCAGGATATATTGCATCTGTATTCGTAAGCTCGGCAGCTGAAAGAATAGCTGGGATATTAAGATAGCTTTCCAAGGGACTTTCCGGTCCAATGCATACAGTTTCATCTGCTAGCCTTAGATGCTTTAGGTCTTTGTCTCCAGACGAATAAATTGCAACTGTTTCTATGTCAAGCTCTTTGCAGGCTCTCAGAGCTCGCAGAGCAATCTCTCCTCGATTGGCAATAAGGATTTTTTTAGACATTAATCTATAACAATTAAAGATTGATCAAATTCAACAGGTTGACCGTCTTCAATATTAATAGCCGAAACCTTGCCAGTAAATTCTGATTTGATCTCATTCATCATTTTCATTGCTTCAACTATGCACACAACGTCCCCAGCATTTACCTGACTGCCAATTTCAACAAAAGGAGGCTGATCAGGACCTGGCTTTCTATAAAAAGTTCCAACAATGGGAGATTTGATTGAGGAGCCTGATGCATTGTCTAATACTTCGTTATTTTCTGATTGAGCATTAAGTGAATCAGCCGTGATGAAAGAAGATTTAACTTCTAGCGGTTGAGCATTCCCTCGGACAATTCTTACTGACTCTTCGCCTTCTTTAACTTCAATTTCGTTGAGATCAGAGTCTTGCAGCATTTCTATTAATTTTTTAATTTTTCTAATATCCATTATTTCTTATCCTTATATTCATCAAGGATATGCCTAAGAGCTAAGTCATATCCTTGTGTCCCAAGCCCGCAAATAACTCCATTCGCAATATCAGAAAAATAGGATTTATGTCTAAACTCTTCCCTAGAAAAGATATTGGATATATGAACTTCATAAAACGGAATCCCAATGCCAAGAAGGGAATCTCTAATTGCAATGCTAGTATGGGTCAGTGCTCCAGGATTTATTATTATGAAATCTATTTGATTCATTGAATCTTGAAGTTTGGTAACAATTTCATGCTCGGCATTACTTTGAAAGGCTTCTATTTGAATATTGTTAGAGCTTGCCCTTTTTTCCAAACCTTCGTTAATTTCTTCCATTGTTACTGAGCCATAAACCTCAGGCTCTCTAATACCAAGTAGATTTAAATTAGGACCATGTATTACTAATATTTTCATTTTTATTGATTTTATAATGTTTTTTACAGAAATTAAACGATTTTAAAGACTTTTAAGGATTTTTGGATAACAGTACTTACCTTCAGCACACCCTTGATAAATAACCTCAATGCTCTGAGGTTTGCCTAGATTAACATGTAAAAGCTCAGCTTCAACCTTTAGAACATCCTTAAAAATAATTGAGTCTCCAAAAAATTCATCAGAAATTTTAGATTCATTCTTGATAATGTGATTGTGTTCAAGAATATCATCACCAGCCTTAACTACAATTGACTTTTTATACAGGTAATATCCAGGTTTAATATCCCATGATACAAATATTTTATTTTCTAAAATCAGTGAACTTAAAACGAAGGCTTCATCAGCATTTAAAATATCCTTTTGTGAAAATTGGACATTGCTAAATATAAATCCGGATAGAAAAACAAACGAGTATAATAAATATCTAGAATTCATTAACGCATTATAAAAGAAACCATGGCCATTAAATTATTTTTAAAAATTTTCTTTTCAATCCCAGTTTGGTTGTTAAAATGCCTTACTTTTCAGAAAAGTATTGTCATTAATAATCAAATTCTAGATTTTCAAACCCAAGTCTTTTTATGGCTGCAATCTTCGCAACCGAATCCTTTTGATGATTTAGATTCACTTAATTCTGCTAAAGATTTGAGAAACAAAATAGAAGGTAGCAGAGAAGATCTTTATCAGCTTTTAAATTCAAAGCCGCAGGAAGCTATTAAAGTTACAGATCATTTGTTACCAAGTGATTTTGGGAAGCTGAAATTAAGGGAGTATTGCCCTGATAAAGTTTTAATAAGTTCCCCAATTCTATATTTTCATGGCGGTGGTTATGTCATAGGCAGCATCAATACTCATGATGCATGGTTGAAGTTCTTTTCAGCATATATGGGAGTAAAGATTTTTTCACTTGAATACAGATTGGCACCAGAGAATAAATTTCCTTCCTCGCTTGTTGATTCAAACATAGCCCTCGAATGGCTAAGTGATAAATTGAATTTACGCATAGGAGATATCAGCGTTTGTGGTGACAGCGCTGGGGCACACTTGGCAGCTTCTCTTTCAACGTATAGAGCTATCAATAATTTAGAATTACCTTTGTCACAATGTCTTATTTACCCAATGACAGATCCATTGTGCAATTCTAAATCACATGATGATTTTGCAGATGGATTTATGTTAAGCCAAAAAGCGATGATTTGGTTTTGGGAACAATTAATGAGTTCAAGAGATAATCTTAATAACCCAGTATTTAACTTAACTATTGATCCAAACAAAACTCTTCCAAAAACCTTAATAATTACAGCAGGTTTTGATCCCCTTGGTGATGAAGGAGAAGCATATGCCAGGCTTCTTGATAATACTGGAAATGAAGTACAGCAAATTCATTATCCCCATCTAATTCATGGTTTTGTAAATATGACTGCTTTGAACGCTGCAAAAGATGCAACTAAAGATTTACTTAAAACATACAAAAAATTTTTAAAATAATGAAATCATTACTTCAAATTTCTAATTTATCTATTAATTTTCAAGTAAGAAAAGCTGAGTTTTGTGCTGTGAAGAATTTAGACCTAGAAATTAAAGAGAATCAGATCGCTGGCCTTGTTGGAGAATCTGGGTCAGGTAAATCTGTCACGGCAATGTCTATCATGCGATTGCTTCCTGAGCCAAAGGCATCATTCGGCGATCAGTCCTCAATCAAATTTGATGGAGAGGAAATCCTCAGCGCTGATAAGAACACCTTAAGAAAGATTAGAGGAAATAAAATTTCAATGATTTTCCAAGAACCTATGACCTCATTGAATCCATATCATAGAGTTGGCGATCAAATAGTTGAATCGATCCTATTGCATGAGAAACAAGTTAAATCTGCAGCTATATTAGAGGCAAAAAATCTGATGAATCTCGTTGAAATTCCTGAGGTTGAAAGAAGATTTTCTTCATATCCCCATGAGCTTTCAGGTGGTCAGCGACAAAGAATTATGATTGCAATGGCGTTGGCTAATAAACCTAAATTACTCATTGCAGATGAGCCAACAACTGCACTTGATGTAACTATACAGGCTCAAATTCTTGATCTAATGACAAAGTTAAAGGATGAAGTAGGAATGTCTATATTATTCATTACCCATGATTTAGGATTGATTGAGAAATTTTCAGACACTATCACAGTTATGCAGGAGGGAGTTGTTGTAGAACAAGGAGATACAAAAGCAGTATTTTCAAATCCACAGCATGCATATACAAAAAAACTCATCAATTCAGAGCCATCAATTAAGCAAGAGCTTTTAAATGAAGAGCCTCCTTTGATTGCAGTCAAGGATCTAAATATTTTTTATCCTTTACCAAATAAAACATTTTTTAAAAAAGAATTTTTTCATGCAGTGAAAGATGTAAACTTTTCGATCCCCAGAAAATCAACAATAGGATTAGTTGGAGAATCCGGATCCGGCAAATCAACTTTGGGTAAAGCCCTTGCTGGACTAATTAATTATGAAGGCTCAGTTCTTTATGGTGGTTTAGATATTGCTCAATTAAGTTCAAAGGAATCTAAGTCAATTAAAAAAGATATTCAGATCGTGTTTCAAGATCCTTATGGCTCTCTTTCGCCTCGAATGACTGTAGGTGAAATAGTTGGTGAAGGCTTAGATGTGCATTTTGATCTTAATACAAAACAAAAAGACGAACGCATTGCAGATTGTCTTAAGGCAGTCGAGATCAATCCAGATAATAGATTTAAATATCCACACGAGTTTTCTGGTGGACAGAGGCAGCGAGTTGCGATTGCAAGGTCGCTAATTTTAAACCCCTCATTTATGATTTTAGATGAACCTACTTCCGCCCTAGATAGATCGATTCAAATTCAGGTTATTGAGCTCTTAAAAAATATTCAGACAGAGTATGAATTAACATATTTATTTATTAGCCATGATCTCAAGGTAGTTAGATCAATGTCAGACTATATATTTGTGATGCAAAATGGACTCATCGTCGAATCAGGCCCTGCTAAACAAGTTTTCTCAAGCCCAGAAGAAGACTATACTGATAAACTTCTTAATGCCGCATTACGTTATTCCACCGTTTAATTATGTCAAATAGAAAATTTTCAAAGAATCTTGTGGATGGGCCTCTTCAGGCCGCTTCTCGATCTATGCTTAGAGGGGTTGGTTTTGAAACGGCTGATTTCTCAAAGCCATTAGTTGGCATAGCTTCAACTTGGTCAAAAGTAACTCCTTGTAATATGCATATAAATGAATTGGCAGAACTGGTAGAAGGGTCTATCGATGCTTCCGATTGCAAGGGAGTTCTTTTTAACACTATTACAGTTTCAGATGGTATATCCATGGGAACCCAAGGAATGAAATATTCATTGGTTTCAAGAGAGGTAATAGCAGACTCTATTGAGACTGTTGTGGGGTGTTTAGGCTACGATGGAGTGGTGGCGATTGGCGGGTGTGATAAGAATATGCCAGGAGCTTTAATAGGCTTGGCAAGATTAAATAGACCTTCAATATTTATTTATGGTGGCTCTATTCAACCAAGTTCTATAAATACCGATTATGTTACTGTTTGTGAAAAAGTTGGTGAATATGCAAAAGGCAGTATCAGTGAGGAAGATTTGATAGCAGTTGAGAAAGTTTCAGTCAAAGGTCCTGGATCCTGTGGGGGCATGTATACCGCTAATACTATGGCATCAAGCATCGAAGCTCTTGGGATGAGTTTGCCAGGAAGCAGCAGTCAAGATGCAGTGTCCAATGACAAAAAACAAGATTGTCAGGATGCTGGAGCTGCCATTAAAAACTTGTTAGACCTTGATATAAAGCCAAGCGATATCATGACAAAAAAGGCCTTTGAGAATTCAATAGCAGTTGTTATTGCCTTAGGGGGCTCAACAAATGCTGTGTTGCATCTGCTTGCTATGGCTCACTCTATCGGTGTTGATCTTGATCTAGATGATTTTACGCGCATTGGAAAAGTCACTCCTGTGTTGGCAGACATCAAACCTTTCGGAGTCCACTTTATGTCTGAGCTTAACGCAATTGGTGGAATTGCCCCTATGATGAAGTTGATGCTTGGAAATGGACTGCTGCATGGAGATTGCCTTACTGTTACCGGAAAAACCTTAGAAGAAAACCTTCAAGAAGTGTTGCCATATCCTGACGGCCAAAAGATTATCCTACCCTTTTCTAAACCAGTTAAAGATTCCAGCCATTTAAGAGTACTTTATGGAAACTTAGCTCCAGAAGGAGCAGTAGCAAAAATTACTGGCAAAGAGGGAACTTTATTTACAGGCAACGCAAAGGTTTTTAATTCTGAGGAAGATGGCATGGCAGCGATTCTTGAGAAAAAAATTACAGAGGGTGACGTTGTTGTGATTAGATTCGAGGGTCCTCAAGGCGGTCCAGGAATGAGAGAAATGCTTAAGCCTACTTCTGCAATTATGGGGCAAGGCTTAGGAGACAAAGTTGCTTTCATCACTGATGGTAGATTCTCTGGTGGGACCCATGGATTTGTGGTTGGACATATCAGTCCTGAGGCAGAGATGGGTGGTCCTATTGCACTGATTCAAGATGGGGATGAAATTACAATTGATGCTAATGCAGATATTTTATCTCTTAATATTAGTGACGAAGAAATGAAAAAAAGATCAGAAAGCTGGAAAAACCCAAATTCGTCCCCAAAAAGTGGTGTGTTGGCTAAATACAAAAAAACGGTCCAGTCAGCATCAAAAGGCGCTATCACTGATTAATTTTTATGATTAAAAGAACATACCCCCAATCAAGACTTCGAAGAACACGCTCAAAAAGCTTCCTAAGAGATCTTGTTGCTGAAAATCATTTAAGTACCAATGACTTGATTCAGCCAATTTTCATTGCAGATCAATCAGAGCTGAAAGTTGAAATACCTTCTATGCCTGGAATATTTAGGCACAACCTAGAATCACTTTATGTTGAAACCGAGGAACTAGTCAAAAAAGGTATAAAATCTGTTGCTATCTTCCCAGCGATTGACTCAAATAAAAAAGATCAAAAAGGCTCACATGCTTTTGATGAAAACAATATAGTATGCATGGCATTAAGA
>JBJLIA010000035.1:0-13480 GCA_045564035.1 Gammaproteobacteria bacterium
TTTCTGCAATCTTGGTTAAAGGCATGTGTCCTTCTCCATCTTCTTGATTTAAAACAACTGCATGTCGATGAGAAAATGTTCCTCGTCTAATATCTTGCCCAGAAAATCTTATGGGGTAACCTTGATCTAAGAGGGTTGCATAAGCCATATTTTCAGCAAAGCCCCAATTAATAGGAATATTTCCCTCTGCCATTTCAAGCCTATCAGAAAAAATCTTCTTCACCTGTCTTTGCAAAACGTAATTCTTAGGAACTGTAAAAGCCTCATGGGCAAGGTTAATAAATTTATCTCTATCAAACGAAGATTCAATTTTTGTATCTCCTTTTTGATCCATATATGGTGTCCAATCAAACCACATTGACTCATTTGGCTTAGTAGCAAGGTTGTGCACAACAGAGTCTCCTTTTTCTATTGCTGTTCTATAATTTTTTTCTGACTCATCGCATTCAGATTGAGTCACAACTCCCAAAGAGATGAGTTTATCTTGATAAGAGGTTTTGACAGAATCTTGCAAGGCAATTTTTTTGTACATCATTGGCTGTGTTGACGAGGGCTCGTCTGCTTCGTTATGCCCCCTTCTTCTATAACAATACATATCTAAGACAATATCTTTTTTAAAATTATATCTGTATTCACATGCCAATTTAGCTGCGAATACAACCATTTCGGGATCATCCCCATTGACATGTAAAATTGGAGCTTCAATCATCTTCGCCACGTCAGTTGCATATTGAGTAGAGCGAGAATCCTCCTCATTAGAGGTAGTAAAACCTATTTGATTATTAACTATTACATGAATTGTTCCGCCGACACCATAGCCTCTGGTTTGAGACATTTGAAGTGTTTCCATTACAACCCCTTGCCCGGAAAAAGAAGCGTCCCCATGAATTAAGATAGGAATTACAAGCTCTTTATTTTTATCCTTCAGTCTATCTTGTCTACCTCTGACAGAACCAAGGACAACTGGATCAACAATTTCTAGGTGAGATGGGTTGTTGGCTAATGAAACATGCACCTCTCCATTGGGAGTCAAAATGTTAGTTGATGAGCCTAGGTGATACTTCACGTCTCCTGTGCTGGCACCCTCTAGCTCAAAATCTTCTTCAAACTGAGTAAATAGCTCTTTTGGTGATTTTCCTAGGACATTTACCAAAAGATTCAATCTGCCTCTATGCGCCATTCCAAAACAAATCTGTTTTGCACCAAAGACTCCACTATTTTGTATAAGGCTATCAACCATAGGAATCAAAGATTCAGCTCCATCAATTCCAAATCTTTTCATACCTGGATACCTGGATGCTAAAAATTTTGCAAGGCCCTCTGCAGAACTGAGACGTTTTAATATATATTTTTGCTCCTCAGGATCAAAGTTTAAGTTTCCCATATTTGGTTCAAGACGTTTTTGGAACCACTTTCTTTCAGATAAAGATGAGATGTAGTTATATTCAATTCCCAGAGTCCCGCAATATATATTTTCTAATGCCTGGATAATCTCAGATAATCTAGCTGTTTTTTTGCCTATGTCGAATGAATCTAACTCAAATTCATCAGACAAATCTGTAGAATCTAAATTATGGAATCCGAGATCTAAATCGTCGCAATTACGAAAAGGTTTTAACCCCAATGGATCCAAATTTGCCTTTTGATGACCTCTATTTCTATAGGCTTGAATTAATTGCAAAACTTTAATTTGTTTAATGCTGGTTTCAATTTTATTAGATGTGTTGTTTGGAGTAGCATTTACCTCCTGTGCTTTGAACCTATTTATTACTTCTCGATGAGATACTTCTTTTTGTTCACCATTTATTTGGGGTAGAGAATCAAAGTATATTTTCCAATCTTGTGGAATGGATGAACTATCTTTTAAGTAAGACTCATATAGGGATTCAAGGTATGCACTTTGAGCGCCAGCTGTATGAGAGGTTGCCCAAAATCTCTCCATGTTATTCATTATTTTTTATCCAACTTTATCTGAGGTAATGATATTTTTTTTATTTTTATTTGTAAGGAGCATTGATTTAATCTCACCGATCGCTTCATTTGGGTTAAGGCCCTTTGGACAAACGCTGACGCAATTCATTATTCCATGACACCTATAAACACTGAATGGGTCGGACAAGCTTTGCAGTCTTTCTGCTGTTTTAGTATCCCTAGAGTCAGCTATAAATCTATAGGCTTGAAGAAGAGCAGCCGGGCCTACAAACTTGTCAGGATTCCACCAAAATGATGGGCAGCTTGTAGAGCAACATGCACACAAGATGCACTCATACAAACCATCTAATTTATCTCTATCCTCTGGAGATTGAAGTCTTTCGCCAATGTCAACAGGAGTATCATTTTGGAGAAAGGGTTTTATCTTTTCATATTGGGCATAAAATTCAGTCATATCTACCACTAGATCTCTTACAACTGGGAGACCAGGCAATGGCCTAAGATCTAACTTATTTTTTTTAATAACAGAGGACAAAGGGGTAATACATGCCAGACCATTCTTTCCATTTATATTCATACCATCTGAGCCACAGACTCCTTCCCTGCATGATCTTCTATATGAAATAGTAGGATCTTTTGTTTTTAATTGATTTAAGAGCTCTAAAACCATGATGTCTCTTTTTGGTTTCTCAAACTCAAATGTTTGCATGTAAGGAAACTTATCTGTTTCGGGGTTATATCTATAAATATTTATACTAATCATTGCTTTGGTAATTTAGTACGTCCTAATTTTTGGAGGAAATGCTTCGACTTGATGCGGTTCAAAATTTACATGCCTTTTCCCTAAAACTTTTGTAGTTGGATCATATAATGAATGACATAACCAATTTTCATCATCTCTTTCAGGAAAATCTTCTCTTGCATGAGCTCCTCTGCTCTCAGTTCTTTGAAGAGATGAAATAGCTGTTGCTTCAGCAACTTCAAATAAATTTTGGAGTTCAATTGCTTCAACTCTATTAGTATTGAAGGCAGAACTTTTATCTTCGACATATAGATTATTAATTTTTTCTCTAATATCAGAAAGTGCAGCAACACCTTTTTCCATATAATCCCCTCTTCTGAATACTCCAAAATAATTTTGCATGACTTCTTGAAGCTCTTTCTTTACTGATGAGACTTCATGTCCAGAGGTTGATTCATTTAGCTTGTTTAAGCCATCTAGAGCTTTATCAATATCATCTTTATTAGCATCAGCAACACCGCCACCTGATTTCAATGCTTCATTAATGTGTATTCCTGCCGCTCTTCCAAAAACAACCAGATCTAGAAGTGAATTTCCGCCCAGTCTGTTTGCGCCATGAACAGAAACACAGGCTGCTTCACCCACTGAAAATAAGCCTGGAATATAATTATTGTCGCTACCGATATTAAATGCCTGACCATGAATATTAGTAGGTGTCCCACCCATCATATAATGGCATGTTGGAACTACTGGAATAGGCTCATATATCGGATCTACTGCAGCAAATGTTCTGGAAAGTTCACAAATACCAGGAAGTTTTGCGTTTAATACGTCAGCTCCTAGATGATCAAGTTTTAGATATACATGATCTTTATCATCGCCACATCCTCTACCCTCTAAGATTTCAAGAACCATTGAGCGCGCTACAACATCTCTTCCAGCAAGATCTTTTGCGTTAGGTGCATACCTCTCCATAAACCTTTCGCCGTCTTTATTTATTAAATAACCGCCTTCTCCGCGACACCCCTCAGTGACAAGAGAGCCTGCTCCATATATTCCAGTTGGATGAAATTGCCACATCTCCATATCTTGCGCCGGGATACCTGCTCTTAAAGCCATTCCAAGTCCATCTCCTGTATTAATGAGAGCATTTGTTGTGGAAGAATAAATTCTTCCTGCACCACCTGTAGCCAATACTGTTGCTTGAGCTTTAAGATAAGCTACCTCACCCGATTCAATTGAAAATGCAACTACTCCAGTTACCTCTTTAAATTGATTTAAAACTAAATCCACAGCAAACCATTCATTAAGAAAGTTAGATCCTTCTTTAACATTATTTTGATAAAGGGTATGAAGCAAAGCATGTCCCGTCCTATCTGCAGCAGCACAAGTTCTAGATGCTTGTCCGCCTTTTCCAAAATCTTTAGATTGACCACCGAATGGTCTTTGATAAATTCGTCCATTTTCAGTTCTAGAAAATGGTAGGCCCATATGCTCAAGCTCAAATACCGCTTTTGGACCCTCTGAGCACATATACTCAATTGCATCCTGATCCCCAATGTAATCAGAGCCCTTAACAGTATCATACATATGCCAGCGCCAGTCATCCTGTGGATCTGCACTTGCAATAGCGCAAGTAATACCTCCTTGCGCTGAGACCGTATGAGATCTTGTTGGAAAAACCTTTGATACCACAGCGGTCTTCAATCCAGATTTTGCTAACTCTAATGAGGTTCTCATTCCTGAACCGCCACCCCCAATAACGAGAACATCAAATTCTAAGGTTTTTATATTAGATGAATGTAAAGTATTCAATGTTTAGCTCCAGATGATAAAAAAAATAAAAAAAACAGTTAAAAAACCCCACGTGATAAATAATAATGTATAGCCACCTCTGATTAAATTAGCATATTGAGCTACTTGAAGATTGAAAAAGCCAATAGTTCTTTGGGTAAAGTAATCAGTTCCGATCGTCCACAAGCCAATGAATGCATGTAATAAAATAATTAAAGCGACTAAACTTGTAAAAATAAGAAATGTCTGTTGATTTGTAAACTGCTCCCAAGCACTAAACTCAAAGGGTTGGTTAAAAATAAAAAAAGTAGCCAGCCAAATAGTATAGGCCAATAAAAATACGGCTGAAAAACGCTGAACAAAGAATAGAGTTGAGCCAATCATAGATAAAAAGCCGAAATTACAAACAAAATTAACAAAAACCACAATACAAAGACTATGTAGGATGAAACTCTGGAGGCTTGAAGTGACTCACCAATATGTAAGTCCTGCAATAAATGACGGACACCAGTTAATATGTGGTATGCAAAAACCAAAAAACTAAAAGAAACAAATGTTGAAAATAAGACTGAGTCTTTAAAAGTTTGTTGAATGAACATAAAATCATTATAGCTTTTTGTAGTGAAATAAAGAAGAAATAGGAAAAGTGGAAGGGTTATAAAAAATATATATATTCCAGCCAATCTATGAGTTATAGATGAAATCGCAGAAACAGGAAGACTTATCGTAAGTAGGTTGATATTGACTGGTCGAATCTTGTTGTGGTTAATAGACATATGTTCCCTTCTTACATCTAATTTTTAATGATTGTAGCAAGCATTTTAATGTTTGCCCAATCTAATTATGTAGTGGCATTTGATTTTATAAGCAATAAAATGTCAACATCTAATTATATGCTGTATTAATAGACTTTCAGAGAGAATAAAGTGTAGTTATGCTACAATTTTTTGAATTACTTATTCTTTTTTGTATATTTAACTAAGCGTTTTTTCTTCTTAATTTGTCTAGGAGATAATTGATTTTTCTTACCCTCATAAGGATTATCTCCTTTTTTAAAAATAATACTTAGCTCAACGCTATTTAAGGAAAGTGCATTCCTAAATGAGTTAATGAGATAACGTTTGTAGTTTGCAGGGATTTTGCTTGAAAAGTTAGAATGTATTACAAATTTTGTTGGGTGGATGCCACCAAAATGAATATATCTCATTTTAATTGGTCTGCCTGAGATGCTTGGTGAATTTGTTGAGTTAGTAAACTTTAAGAGTAATTTATTCAACTTACCTGTAGAAAACTTAGTTTTTGCTAATTTATCTACCTTTGCAAGAGTGCTAAAAAGATTTTTAAATCCGCGTTTTTGAAGTGCTGAAATTTCAACCAAGATCAAGTCATTTAAAGCAGAGTTTTGAAATTTTTTAGTTTCCTTTAATTCCAGCAGATGATCTTGAGAAAGCTCATCAATTTTATTCACGGCTACAACAACTGGCTTTCCGTAACCTCTTATCAAATTCAAGATACGAAGATCTTGATCTACTATCCCATCTGAGGCATCAACCATCATTAATACGATATCTGACTCATCAACTGCATGCATAGCTCTTACGTAAGAAAAATACTCAACAGCATGGCTTTGTTTATATTTCTTTCTGATTCCTGCTGTATCGATAAAAATAAAATTTTCATCATCAAATACAAAAGGGACATGAATAGAGTCTATGGTTGTTCCAGGCACCTCAGAAACAATTAATCGGTCTTGCTTTGTGAATTGATTAATAAATGTAGATTTGCCTGCATTAGGCCTTCCGATCACAGATATCTTAGTTCCTTTACTATCTGGTTCATTGCTTGCATTTGTGAGATCAAGAAAATGATTTGAAATAAAAATTTGCAACTCTTTAATGCCTAAAGAATGCTCAGCACTGATTTCAAGTATATCTACAGAGCCAAGTTTTAAAAGATCCTCCTTTGCGTTTGATCTTTTTTTAATATCAATCTTATTTAAAACAATAAAAAAATTTTTATTCATTTTTCGTATTGATACGAAAAGATTTATATCATCTGCGGTTAGCTCTTCTGAACCATCAATTAAAAATAATATAAGATTTGAATCCTCGGCAGCTATTAGAGCCTGCTCGGTAATAGCAGCACTAAATTCTGTAATTTCAGAGCCAACTCCACCAGTATCAACTACTAAATATTGCTGGTTTTTAATAATGGCATAGCCAAAATTTCTATCTTTAGTAAGCCCAGAAAAATCAGAGACAATTGCATTTCTAGTTTTTGTAAGTTTATTAAATAAAGAGGACTTTCCTACGTTAGGTCGGCCAAGAATTGCAATTGAATTTAACATTGTAAGGTGGCATCTTAGAGCTTAATTGCAACTATATTAGATTCTTGATCGATGACATATGCAAGCTCTCTAAAAGTAACTATGCTAATAATTGGTTTTCTAGTCACTCTTTTTCGACCAAGAGTTAATCCCGTCAATGGATTAATAGCATGGATGTATCCTTCGAGGTCACCTACTAGCATTAAATTTTTATACATCATGCCATTAGAAAGTTCTCTTCTAAGGTATTCCCTAGAAGCCCATGACGGGTCTAAGTTAGAAAGAGAAAATGATAAAATTGATCCATCTTCTTGAATAGCGAGAATCATATTGTTGGTTACAATAGGTGAATGGAATGATGAAGATTTGCTATTCCAAACTGGTCTCTTTTGAGAAATGTCAAATGCAGTTAAATTGCCTTGATAATTAGTAGCAAATAGCAATTGCTTCGCTATCATTGGAGCTGAATCAGCATCTATGAGGTTTTCAAGTTCAGATGACCCCTCAACAAAAGAAATAGGTGCATCCCATAGAAATAAACCTGAATCTAGTTTAAATGCGCCCAAACGCCCATTATCAAAACTTGAAAAAACTATTCCATCTTCAATAATAGGCTCACCGGTACCTCTTATGGTTAAAGCAGGCAGCTGAGATCTATATGTCCATTTTTGTTCGCCTGAATTGGAGTTTAAAGCAATTAGTTCACCAATAGAATTTTTAACTATGATGAGAGAGGCGGTAACTTTTGCATTTGATAAGACTTCGCCACCCACATTTTTCTCCCAAATAATTTCTTGAGTTTCTGAATTAATAGCAATTACAAAACCATTTACATCTGCAACTATTAACTTTCCAAAACCAGAAGCGATGCCGGCAGATAATTGACGATCTAGAGATATCTTCCAATTCATTTTTCCTGATTTAGGATTTAATGAACTAATATTTCCCTCTGGATCAGCAATTAGCATGTTTCCAGAGTAAAAGGAGGGCTTAAAGGATGCTAAGCTACTTTCTCCTTTAAATGATTTTTTCCATTCAACTGAAATTGAATATTCATTCTGAATAGACTGCAGAGGAATTGGTTCTAAATTCTCTTCATCAGAATCATTAGACCAGAAAGCTAATGAAGAGCATGAACAAACAAGTATTAAACAAATACTTACCCAGATATTTTTTTTCATCAGATTTAATTATTAAGTTTATTTATCTTCATTTTTAAAATGGATTGTTCAGATTCATTTTGCGTATTCTTAAGAGCCAATGCATATTGATCTAACGCCAAGCTACTCTTATCAAGACCAATCAATGCATCCCCTTTCACCTCATAGACGAGAGGGTGTTCAGTATTACTATTAAATGACTCAAGAGCCTCCAAGGCATTAGAAAAATTATTTTGACTTAATTCAATTCTAGCAATATTTATTTTTGCAATTGAATTAAGCATTTCATTCCCAAAAAAGCCAGATGAAGCCTTTAAAAGTTCGTTAAATTCTTCTAAAGCAGCATCAAGTTGACCCTTTTGAGCCAAAGCAGAGCCCCTGATTATTCTTGCTAGTTGAGCATAGCCAGTATTAGTATATTTTTCTTGTAAATGATTAAAATTGTCTACATTTTTATCTGCAACAGATGTGTCTGAAGCATTGCTTAAAAGCCAGGCATCATAAAGTTCTGCAGCTTTTTCATTTTGAGAGGAGGTATATGATTTATAGCCTAATGAAGAAATTAAAAATACTGATGCTATTAACAACGATATTAAGAAGGTATTTTTGTTATCTTTAAAAAAATTTACAAGTGCTGAAAATCTTTCTTCATCTGAACTGTACTCTGCCATGATCTCTCCTAAAGATTGGTATATTTTTCTATTACTTCTTTTAAGCTAAGAAGTTCTTGTTCCCCATCCCTAGAAAGGTATTTCCATATTATTTGATTATTTTTAAGTTCATTGTCTCCAACAATAATTGCATGGGTGCAATTATTTTTGTTCGCTTTTCTTAGCTGAGATTTTAAACTTCCCTCGCTTAAAAATGTGTCAAGAATAATACTATTATTTGAACTTCTTAAATCATCAGCTATTTTATATGTTTTTTTATTGTTCTGCTCTCCCGCAACTATAAATCCAACTTTTAATGATTTTTTTACATCTTTAATACTGAGAAGTTCAATTATTCTTTCAACTCCTATGGCAAAGCCTATAGAAAACATCTCTTTACCACCCAGTTGTTTTGAGAGATTATCGTATCTTCCTCCCCCAAGGAAGGCATCTTGTGCCCCAAGCTCATGTGAAACGGCTTCAAAAACAATACCGGTATAATAATCTAACCCTCTTACCAATGATTGATCAATTTGAATGTCACAATGATCACTGTAGGTGTCCACAAGATTTTGTAAAAAATTCTTTGACTCTTCTGAGATAAAATCTTGAAATTTAGGTCCATGTTCAAGCAATTCCTGCGTTGATTTTTCTTTAGAATCTAAAACTCTTAAAGGGTTAGACTTTAATCTTGCTTGATCTTTTTCATGTAATTCATTGGTATGTGGTTGAAGAAAACTGACGAGTGATTTAGAAAAACTTTCTTTAGCAATCTTGTCGCCAAGATGATTAATTTTTATAATATAGTTCGAAATTCCAATTATTCTATTAATCTGTAAAACCATACTAATTAATTCATATTCTGAAATTCCTTCTTCAAATCCAAGATACTCAACTCCAACTTGATGAAACTGCCTAAATCTTCCTTTTTGTGGCCTCTCATATCTAAACATTGGTCCTTGATACCATAATTTATGTTTTTCCTGCTCTTGTTTTTTTTGAATGATTGCTCTGATAACGCTTGCTGAACCCTCTGGTCTTAGGCTGATGCTTTCTTCGTTACGATCTAGAAATGAATAGAGTTCCTTGTTAACAATATCAGATGAATTTCCTACAGATCTTGAAAAAAGCTCTGTGGACTCAAGCAATGGAGTGCGAATTTCACGCGTACCAAAAGAATGAAAAATTTTAGAAAGTTTTGATTCGAATATATGCCATTTATCTAAATCCTCAGGAAATAGATCGGGCATGCCTCTTAATGATTGAATCTTCACGTTTTTAACCTTTTGCAATTATGTCTAAAGAACTTTTCTTTTCTAGCTGTTCTTTTACTTGCTCTTCTATTGTATCAACAAGTTTCTCATTAGAGACTTTTTTTGAAGGAGCACCGTTCACATATAGTAAATTACTTGGGCCACCTGTTAGCCCAACATCAGCAGCTTTAGACTCACCCGGACCATTAACATAACAACCAATTATTGCTACTTCTAAATCCTCAGCTATTCCTTCAAATCTTGCCTCAAGCTCATTAACGACCTCTATAACGTTAAAGTTTTGCCTAGAGCAGCTTGGACATGCAACTATTCTAATACCGCGACTTCTTAGATTAAGGCTTTTTAAAATATCCCAGCCAATCTTGACTTCATCGACTGGATCTGAGGCAAGCGAAACCCTTATTGTGTCTCCTATACCCTCCGATAAAAGCATGCCTAAACCAATAGATGACTTCACTGAGCCGGCCCTATAGCTACCAGACTCTGTAATACCTAGATGTAATGGCTGATCAAGTAATTTAGAGAACTTTCTATAACTTTCAACGGTCATTTGAATGTTTGATGCTTTTAGGCTTAGTTTAAAATTTGAGAAGTTATATCTATCTAAAATATCCACATGCCTTAAAGCTGATTCAACCAAAGCATCTGAATTTGGCTCTCCATACTTTTTTTGGAGATCTTTCTCTAATGAACCAGCATTCACACCAATTCTTATTGGAATATTATTATCTTTAGCGGCTTGAATAATTTCCTGAACTTTATTTTCTTTTCCTATATTTCCGGGATTAATTCTTAGACAATCAGCAGAATCTGCAACAAGTAAAGCAATCTTATAATCAAAATGGATATCTGCAACCAAGGGGACAGAAACTAAATTTTTTATAGATTTAAATGCTTGTGCGCAATCATCATCTGGAACTGAGACCCTTACAATATCAGCTCCAGCTGCTGCTAATGCCTCAATTTGACTGACAGTACCTTGAATATCAGCGGTATTAGTATTAGTCATAGATTGAATGGAAATAGGATAATCACCGCCTATCCCAACATTCCCTACAAATATAGGATTAGTTTTTTTTCTTTCTATCCAGGAATTATTCATGCATCTGGTTCCAATAAATCCACATTAACATCAAGCTGAATTGAATCAAGTTTATCTTGTATAAAAAAATTATTTACTTTGTCATGCAGCTTATTGATGTCTTCATCAAAGTTTATTTCAAGCACACTTTTTAACTCTTCTGCTTCGCTGAGGATCTCTTCTGATTCAACCGTAGAAATTTCGATAGTACTATTACTACCTTGCAAAATAAAAATTAATAAGACAAAAAAAATAAAGCACACAATAAAAATATACATAATGTTCTTTTTAAAAAGTGATTCATTAGGTTGGGTTTCTTTCTCTGCAGCAGCAACTATCTCAGCATTATAGATATCAAAAAATCTAATCTCTAGATTAAGAAATTTTGCATATTTTTCAAAATATTGAACAGCAAAAATTCTCGCTGGGAAAATCGTATAATCGCCTGATTCAATTGCCTTGACATATTCAATATTTATTACAGCTTGAGTGGCAATCTCTTCTTGAGTCATTGAACGAAAGACACGAGCATTTACAAAAGATTTTCCAACCTTGGCTGTATGTGCAGATTTAAGGCTCATGAAGTATCAACTAAATTAATTGAATTTTTTTTATTTTTTCCCTTTACGCTTTTAGTTAGCTTGCCAACAAGCTGTCCGCATGCACCATCGATAGCATCTCCTCTTGTAATTCTAAGAGTTGTAATTAATCCTTTTTTCACTAAAAAATCTTTAAATTTATAAATTGTGCTTTCTTGTGATCGCAAATAATTACAACCATGGAAGGGGTTAAAGGGAATTAGATTTATTTTGCAGGATAATCCATTTAAGACCTTTGCTAAATCTTTAGCATGATCCAGCGAATCATTTACGCCATCAATTAAAATATATTCTATGGTTATTGTTTTCCGTTTGCTCTGAGTTTTTAAATAGTTTTTACACGCATTTAAAAGTTCTTCAATTGGGTATTTTTTGTTAATGGGAACTATTTCATCTCTTAGAATATTGTTAGCTGCATGCAAAGATATTGCTAACGAGACATCAGTTTTATCAGCAAGTTTGTTAATTTCTGGAACTATCCCTGAAGTGCTTAAAGTAATCCTTCTTTTGGAAAGTCCATATGCATTTTGATGTTGCATTAAAGTGATGGAGGTCATTACTGGTTCAATATTTAATAGGGGCTCACCCATCCCCATAAATACAACATTTGATATGGGTTGACTAGATTCGTCGTAAAAATTAGCGAGCCATAACTGACCAATAATTTCAGCTTCAGATAAATTCCTCTCAAAACCCTGAGCTCCAGTTGCACAAAAAGTACATTGCAAAGCACATCCTGCTTGAGAAGATATACAAAGGGTTAACCTTTTCTTTTCCGGAATCTTAACCATTTCGATCATTGAGCCAGAATCTAATTTAATCAAATATTTCTTTGTTCCCTCTGGAGATAATAAACACTCCTCTACTAAAGGGGGTTTAACTTCAGCGATTTCAGTGAGTTGATTTCTTAATGCAAGACTAAAATCAGTCATTTTCATAAAATCAGTCACTCCACGTTGATGAATCCATTTCATCAATTGAGGGGCTCTGAAACTTGGCTGATCGATTGATTGAAAAAAATCTACTAGTGATTCATATGAGAATCCTAGTAAATTTATTTTTTCCTTATGCACTCAGTTAAAAGATTTCGCTATCATCAAAAAAATAGGAGATTTCTCTTGCTGCACTATCAGTTGAGTCAGATCCATGAACAGCATTGGCATCAATTGTCTCCGCAAAGTCTGCTCTAATTGTTCCAGGATCTGCTTCACTTGGATTAGTAGCGCCCATTAACTCTCTATTTTTTAGAATAGCATTGTCTCCCTCAAGCACTTGAACAAAAACAGGTGCAGAAGTCATATATTCAACAAGATTTGGGAAAAAAGGTCTTCCCTCATGCTCAGCATAAAAGCCTGAAGCCTTAGCTTGATCCATATGGATTAATTTACCCGCAACAACTTTAAGACCATTTTCTTCAAATCGATCTATTATTTTTCCAATAATATTTTTTGATGTTGCATCAGGCTTAATGATTGAAAGTGTTCGTTGTGTTGTCATGAGATTACTCCTAAATTTGCGACATTATAGGTGACTTAGTTCAATTCATCCATCCATGCCATTTGGATTGCTTCAAGAATTTTTTCATTGGAATTGTTTGGATCATCCTTAAAATTTTCCAGGCTACATATCTTTTGATGCAGGTCAGGAAAACTGATCCACTGTGGATCGATCTCAGGATAAGCTTCACTGAGCTCAATTGCAATTTCTAGAATATCTGACCATGTGATATTCATCAATGGTCCTCTGATACTTGATTGATAGTATATTTCGGTAATTCAACTGTAAAATTTCCGCTTTCAGGGATAGTTTGGCAGCTTAAACGTGATTTTGGTTCAAGACCCCAAGCTTTATCAAGAAGATCTTCTTCATCTTCAGTTGCCTCATTTAGATCATTGAATCCGTCTCGCACGATAATATGGCAA
>JBJLIA010000036.1:0-40032 GCA_045564035.1 Gammaproteobacteria bacterium
AAAAGATGCTATAGCTTTTATTCTTGTCGGGAGTTTGTGCTTAAATGAAAAAGCAACTAGCAATATTGCTATAAACCCAAGAGCAGCTGCAAAGTATCTATGCACGACCTCAGGAATTGCTTTATCAATTTCGTAGGGGAATTGAGGATATCGTTGCTCGGCTATTAAGATTTCAGCTTCAGTTGTTGGAAATACCACAAAGCCATAACACCCTGGCCAATCTGGGCAACCCAAGCCTGCATCGACAAGCCTTGTCCATGCTCCCAGAGCAATTACGACAAATGCAAAACACAATCCAAAGAATGAGAGACCTCTAATTAAACTCATATTAAAACCTTTAAGTCCTTTAAAATTAATTTGGGATCCATTGAAACTGGAAAGAACATTACTGCCCTTCCATATGGATCAATTATAAAAATCTTTTGATCAAGAAAAAATTCTTTGTTTCCTGTCTCTAGTAATTTTTCATAAAGATTATCCTCGGAATCAATAATGACTTGAATTCTTGGATAATCAACCAACTGACTTTCTAGCTCTTTCCTGTCCTTAGAAAAAATTACTCTTTTTAATTTATTTATATCTCTATTGAGAGCTACATTAAGCTGTCTCATCAAATAAAGAGCTTCTGCTATATCCTCACCATTTGAGGCATAAGTTGCAAATAACCATTTACCATCTTCAAATTTTAAATTTTCCACATCATCGATAAGATTAAGCTTAGTCGCATCAAAATATTCAGTAAAAAATATCCCATTGTTTTTAGTAGATTTCGGAGAATAGCCTGATTGAAACGATAAGGTTGAAATCAATAAAACTAAAAGGGGTGTTAATAATAAACTTGCTAAAAAAATCTTACTTCTCATAATTCTCTCTTAATTGCATATATAAACATTCCTGCCAAAACGATGCTCATGGTAAACCATTGAAGGGCATAACCGTAATGTTTAGTTGGTGTTATAACAAAGGGGGTTAGTTCGACATGCTCATTTATAAACTGAGAGCCAGGCTCTAAAATAAGCACCATATCTGAAAATTGTTTTTCATAAACTGCTTGAATGATGCTAGGTGATTTGGTTTGAGAAACCACAGGCCAACTATTGGTTAATAGTTCATCGCCTGCCAAAACCTCTTTCTCTGGCTTGATTAAGCTTCCAACAATACGCACTTTGGCAGCCTGAAAATTTATGTTTGGTAGATCGTATCTTGATTTACCTTGGCGGATCCAGCCGCGATCTACAAATATTGCTTGATCTTGATCATAGTAAAATGGCGTATATATTTTGTAACCAACCTTTCCGTTATTAATTTGGTTATCTATTAAAACTTGTTGCGTTACATCATAAAAACCTTCTATAAATACTCTACTCCATTGTGAAGAAGAGTTAGAAATAAGTTTGGGCGCCTTAGCTTGTTCCTCATCAAATTCCTGGATCAGACTTGCCTTAAATGCAGCTCTTTCTATTTGCCAAAACCCTAAAAAAACAAATACAACGATGAACACGCACGAAAAAACAGTAAGCGCTTTATTATGTTTTATTAGTTCTATTGTTGATAAATCTTTCATTATAAAAGTGTTATAGTTCGACTATGTGGCTTAAACCTCTTATTGCAGTTGTTATTATCTTAATCTTTTTGAGCTTGTTCAGTAGTCTATTTTTTCTCTTCAAAGACCAGGGACAGGGCAAACGCTCTGTATACAGTCTTGGATTTAGGGTTAGCCTTGCAGCATTGTTACTAATTTTAGTGTCTTATGGCCTATATACTGGAGAGCTTGGAAATAATGTTCCTTGGGGCTCTTAATTCAAAGTATATATACAAAAAGAAATAGCATCACCCAAACCACATCAACGAAGTGCCAATACCAAGAAGCAGCCTCAAACCCAAAATGATTATGAGGATCAAAGTGGTTATACAAAACTGATCTAGACAACATTACGGCAAGCATAAATCCACCCATCATGACGTGAAAACCATGGAACCCTGTCAACATAAAGAAGGTTGAACCATATATCCCCGAGTTAAGCGTTAAACCGTAATGTGCGTATGCTTCATAGTACTCAGCAGCCTGCAATGCAACAAATATCAATGCTAGGGTTACAGTTACACCAAGCCAAATATTAAAACTTTTTTTATTATTATTTTTAAGTGCAAGATGGGCAAAGTGTACGGTTACACTCGAGCTAAGAAGCACAATCGTGTTCCACATCGGAAGCCACTTTAAGGCATTTCCCCAACCCGGCCAACTCATACTTTTATCTGCAAGAACGAATGCTGAGCCAGCATCAGGGGTAGACATAACAGGCCACGAAGCCTCAAAACCTTCCCAAAGCATATTAGCTAATCCCTTTTCGCCATCGCCACCAAGCCAAGGAACTGAAAAATTCCTTACGTAAAATAATGCTCCAAAAAATGCACCAAAGAACATTACCTCAGAGAAAATAAACCAGCCCATTCCAAAAACAAAAGATTTTTGGAGTTGAGCGCTATCTAAACCTGCAATATGCTCCCTTATTACTGCTCTAAACCAAAAATATAAAGTTATTGCAAAGACAGCAAATCCTGAATAAAGAATATATACAGAGTTGCTTTCAGGCTTTCCTAAGTCATTAATTGTGCCCGCGGCACCCATCACTAATAAAAAAAGTGCAGTTGCAACATAAATAGGAAATTTGCTCTGCTCTGGCACATAGTATTTCTGATAACTCATATTGAAGGCTCCATTTCGTGACCAGCATGATGATCATCGTTGTGGTGTTGAGTAAATTCGACATCATCATAATCAGTAACATCAAAAATTGTATAAGAAAGAACGACACTATTGATTGAGCTTGGAAGATCATTATCAAAAATAAGTCTTACCGGCAGCAGAGCTTCTTCACCTGGAGCAAGTTCTTGCTGTTCAAAACAAAAACATTCTAGTTTTTTTAGATGCGAGGCTGCGTTGGAAGGAGCAACACTGGGTATTGCTTGAGCAATCATTCTTTTATTGGTTGTATTTTTTACATAGAAAGTAGCCGTATGGTACTTACCTGTTTTAATTTGAATATTGTCATCAGAGGGTTTAAATGTCCAAGGCATCTCTTCGTTATTATGAGAAACAAACTGGATTGAGATATCTCGCCCATTTTCAATCTCTATATTTTTATCATTTGTGGCTCTTAGCTCAATCTTTCCATTGAGCCCAGTTACCTCACAGAAAACATCATAGAGTGGAACCAAAGCAAACGAGAATGTAAACATTCCGAACACTGCAAAACAGAGTGTTTTAATCGTTTTTTTTGATCCTTCGTTCATTAATTTATTGTAGGGGGTGTGGTAAATGTATGATAAGGAGCTGGTGACTCAACAGTCCACTCAAGACCACGTGAGCCCTCCCAAACCTCTGGTGTTGCTTTCTTACCACCCATGACAGTTTTGAGCACAATGAATAAAAATAAGATTTGGGAAGCACCAAATAAAAATGCCCCGACTGAAGAAATCATATTCCAATCTGCAAATTGAAGTGCGTAGTCAGGAATCCTTCTTGGCATTCCAGCTAAACCTATCCAATGCTGGGGGAAGAAAGTTACATTAACACCTATAAAGGAGAGCCAAAAATGTAATTTTCCGAGTCTTTCGTCATACATATTTCCTGTCCATTTTGGAATCCAATAATAAACGGCAGCCATAATTGAAAAGATTGATCCTGGTACAAGGACATAATGAAAATGTGCTACAACAAAATATGTGTCGTGATATTGAAAATCAGCAGGAGTAATTGCAAGCATTAACCCTGAGAAACCACCTATGGTAAATAAAACCACAAAAGCTATCGCAAAAAGCATTGGGGTTTCGTAAGTAATTGAGCCTTTAAACATGGTAGTAACCCAATTAAAAACTTTCACTCCAGTTGGAACGGCGATTAGCATTGTTGCCCACATAAAAAATAATTCAGCAGCCAGCGGAAGCCCAACTGTAAACATGTGATGCGCCCAAACAACAAAGGATAAGATTGCAATTGAAGCCATGGCCCAAACCATAGATGCATATCCGAAAAGCTGCTTTCTTGAGAAGGTCTCGATAATATGAGAAGCGATGCCAAAAGCTGGAAGGATCATAATATAAACTTCGGGGTGGCCAAAAAACCAAAAGATATGTTGAAATAAAACCGGATCTCCGCCGCCTGCGGCGTTAAAAAAACTTGTACCAAAATGGATATCCATTAGCATCATTGTTACAGCTCCAGCAAGAACGGGCATAACAGCTATTAATAGGTATGCAGTGATTAACCATGACCATACAAAAAGCGGCATTTTCATCAGAGTCATGCCAGGCGCTCTCATGTTCATAATAGTTACAACCACATTAATAGATCCCATAATTGATGAAGCGCCCATAATATGAACAGCAAATATAAAAAAAGTAACACTGGGAGGGGCATAAGTTGTCGATAGTGGGGCATAAAATGTCCACCCAAAATTTGGAGCTCCACCTTCCATAAACAAAGAAGATAATAGGATGAAGAATGCAAATGGAAGTATCCAAAAACTTAAGTTATTCATTCTTGGAAGTGCCATATCGGGAGCACCTACCATCATTGGTACAAGCCAATTTGCCAAACCAACAAACGCAGGCATAACAGCCCCAAAAACCATTATCAGCCCATGTAATGTAAGCATTTGGTTATAAAATTCTGGTTCAACAATTTGCATGCCAGGTTGAAAGAGCTCTGCTCTTATAACCATAGCCATTGCGCCACCAATTAAGAACATTGCAAAACTAAACCATAAATATAAGGTTCCTATATCTTTATGGTTTGTCGTGTATAGCCATCTGGTCAATCCTTTGGCAGGACCATGATGATGATCATCATGATTATGGGATTCTATTACTGCGCTCATATTACTTCCTTTTTTTTAAACTTTTGGTTTATTGTATTCGACAATGTCTTTAGGAACGACGATCTCACCATCACCATTTTCAGCATTACCCCAAGCTTGTCTTGTATAGGTAATCACCGAAGCCATATCGACCTCAGATAGCTGATTCGCAAATGATTGCATAGCTGCTCCTTGAACACCCTCCATTAAAATCTCAACATTTCTACTTTTATTATTTAAAACAATATCACTGCCTGCAAGATTAGGAAAAATTCCTGTAATACCTTGCCCATTGACCTGGTGACATGCGACACAATTTTTTAAATATACTCCTTCTCCTCTCTCAGTAAGCTCGGCTACACTCCAGTCTTTTTCAGTAAGTTCTGCCATCTTAAAAGCAGCATCTTTTTTATCTTGAACCCATGCGTCATATTCATCTTGAGGAACTACTTTAACAACCACTGGCATAAATCCATGATTCTTTCCACACAGCTCTGTGCATTTACCCCTATAAATCCCTGGCTCGTCCACGATAGTCCAAGCAGTATTTATAAACCCTGGGATTGCATCTTGTTTTATTGCAAAATCTGGCATCCACCAAGAATGGATAACATCGTTAGCAGTTATTAAAAATCTTATTTTTTTGCCTACCGGTATTACTACAGCCTCATCAACCTCTTCAAGATAAAATTCTCCTTTTGGAGTCTTATTATATATCTCGTCCCAATCGGTCGTTAGGTTAGAGAAAAAATCAATATCATCTTCTAAGTATTTATACTGCCATTTCCATTGATATCCAACTACCTGGATGTTGATATCGCCTTCAGTGTCATCATAAATTTTGGTAAGAGTATTTGATGCAGGTATCGCCATAAATACCAGAATTAAAAATGGCACTACAGTCCAGGCTAGCTCGAGTTTTGTATTTTCATGGAACGTAGCAGGACTAGGATTTTTTTTCTTTGTAAAGGCAAACATTGAATAGAACATTATTCCAAAAACAACAAGCCCGATAACCACACAAATCCAAAAAATTAACATGTGTAGATCAAAGACTTCTTTGCTTATTGCAGTGACCCCCTCTGTCATATTTAAATCACTCCAAGCAGCAAATGTATTACTTGAGAACAAAGTTATTAACCCGGCAAAGAATTTGTTATTAGTGCTTGTGGTAGCTTTTTTAAACATTAGTGGCCCTTCGCTTCTTATGAAGCTTTTAAAATAAATAATTGATATATCTAATTATAACTATAAATTATGTTTATTAGAAGCTTTTTTATTATTAAAGCTTGTAACAGACTGATTTTTTTTGTGAGGCTATAATAGCTTTAAATGTTTCGAAATTCTAGGATTTCTTGGGCCTAAAATCTTCAATATTAAAGACCTTTGGTTCATTCGGTTTTGTGTTTTTAATTGGGCCCTCTTGGGGTTTATGCTCCTTGAAATCACAGTTTAGGCAATAAATAGTTTGGTCATCTGGGGTTATTGCAATTTTGTCTAATTCTTTGCAGCTTGGACAAACTGCACCAGCAATGAATCGGATAAAGTTTTTAGTCATAAGCCTTGCTTAAATCAATATTTGATATATCCGGAAATGTATCAAACCACAATTCAAATGAATATGCTGCTTGAGCAATAAGCATCCCAGTTCCATCGAATCTATTTTTAGAAAACTGACTGGCCCATGAAAAAAATTGAGCTGACTGCTTTTCCGTAGCTTAAATCATAAAAAATAGTTTCTTCGTTAAGTTCATTCTGAATATTCCAATGAAAGGCCCCAGACAGAGCTGCTGAGGTGGCGTTAATTAGTAAATCTATGGGTTCATTATTATCTTGAAAAGGCTGAAGTTTAAATGAAGAGAACTTTTCTAATAAGTTTTCAATTTTGTCAGGAGATCTGTTATCAACCATAAGTTTTTTTGGATTCATCCTTGCAATTGATGGGATTATGCTCTGGCTTGCTCCGCCTGCCCCAAGAATTAAAACATTTTTATTGCTTATCTCTATATTTTTTTCAGAGCAATCTCTTATTAATCCAATGCCATCTGTTGATGAGGCAATGATTTGATTGTTACTATTTTTACTCAAGGTGTTTGCTGCGCCAAGTAATTGCACTTCACTTGATAAAATATCAGCACAATAAACACAATTTAACTTATGTGGCAAAGTTACATTAAGTCCATAACCACCGTCTGCAAAGAAACCTGCAATAAATTTATCTAGATCACTTTCAACAACATGAAAAGATTTATAGTCAATTTCAAGACCTGCAATATCACCGAATTGAGAATGAATCATTGGTGACATCGAGTGTGCAATAGGATCTCCTACCACTCCAAGTTTAATTTTATTACCCACCTACGCCCTCTCTCTCCAACACTTGTTAAAGTGTGCAATCAAAGATCTATTCTTTTTTTTAATTATTTTGTTTTTGGAAGAAGGCCAGCTAACCAAGGGGGGCAAAGAAGCTAGTATTGATTCTGCTCTTCCATTAGACTCGATTCCGAACTTGGTTCCCCTATCAAATAAAAGATTGAATTCTACATACCGACCTCTACGATATAATTGAAAATCTTTGTCATCTTTTGTGTATGTTGTATTTCTGTGAGCCAAAATAATTTTTTCGTAGGTATTAATATAAGATTCAGCAGTTTTTTCTAATAAACATAAACTAGTCTCAATATCTTTGTGCTGAAGTTGATCAAAGAAAATGCCTCCTATTCCTCTATTTTCTTTTCTGTGGGGAAGAACAAAGTATTCATCACAGTTTTTTGAAAATTTTTTATAATATGTTTTATTAAATTCATCTAAAGCTAATTTAGCCTCATTGTGCCAAAGTAATGCATCTTTTTTAGAGATGGCATAGGGAGTCAAGTCAAAGCCTCCACCTATCCACCAATTATTAATAATAGAGTTTTTGCCTATTTCAAAAAATATCCTTATATTCATGTGGCTTGTTGGGCAATATGGACTTAAGGGATGAGAGATAACAGAAACTCCAACTGCCTGAAATTTTAAATAATGTTTTAATTTTGATTTAGTTGCAAGAGATGAAACTGGTAATTTATTCCCAGAAATAGAAGAAAAGTTAACTGCTGCTTTCTCTATAATGTCACCGTATAAGGATATGGATTTTCCACCTCCGCCTTGTTTACGATTCCATAATTCGGCATCTCGCTGAGAGGATTTTTTATTTAGGGAATTAAGCTTATTCTCTATATTTTTTTGGACAGATTTAAACCTTGATTCAATCATCATAAGATTGTTTTTATTGAGTTTATTCACGAATATATTCCATGGTGTCTAAATCTATTATTGCAGATGGTTTTAAAGCATCTCCATTATCATGAGCATACACTGCAACGTCTGGATCATTGAAAGTTTTTTTTACTTCAGCAAGCATATTGGGGGTGGGGAACTCACTTATGTTTGCTGAAGTGGAAACCATTAAGTTGTTGAATGAATTGAGTAAATTTATTATAGGTAAGTGATTACTTACTCTAATGCCAACACTATTATCTAAAGTTTTTATATTTGATAATATAGATTCATTTGCCTGCATAATAACGGTAATATGGCCAGGCCAAATAGATTCTAAAAAATCAATCTGTGATGGAGCGACTTCAGCTGTACAAGCTAAAGCAAAGGGGATTGACGGGGCTAATAAGATAAAGCTTTTATTATTAGTTCTTTGTTTTAACAGAGATATTTTTTCACATGCATTTATATTTGATGCATCACATCCAAGACCCCAAACCCCTTCTGTTGGGTGGATTAAAATTTTGCCTTCTTTTAGCCAATTTGATGCTGCAGCAGGAGATGAAAATTCTTTCAAATTAATTTACTGAATGGACTCATTTGCAGCTAAAACATCATCATGCATCTTTGACTTATACTCAATAAGCATGCCAGCAACTTTTTCATCTGTTGTGCCAAGTATTTGCACCGCACAAAGTGCAGCATTAATCGCTCCAGACTTTCCGATTGCAAAAGTTGCAACTGGTACTCCTTTTGGCATTTGAACAGTGGCAAGCAATGCATCCATACCGTCTAGATCTCCTCCGCCAAGGGGGATACCTAAAACAGGTTTAGTAGTTTGAGCTGCAATAGCTCCTGCAAGGTGGGCTGCCATGCCGGCAGCAGCAATAAATACCTTTGCTCCGTTTTGTTCTGATTCTTTAACCCTTTTTACTACCTCTTCAGGAGTTCTGTGTGCTGAAAGGATGAACAAACGATGAGGTATATTAAATTCATTTAAAGTATCTGATGCAGCCTGCACAACTGGTAAATCGGACTTAGAACCCATAAATATTGAAACTGAGATGTTATTAGACATAAAATAGCTCCTTTTTGCTACAAATAAAGATGTTGATTATAAAGAATGAACATATACTGTGTATATGGCTATATTAAAAGTTTTAACATTTCCTGACCCAAGGTTAAGAAAAGTTGCTGTGCCCGTAAATAAATTCGACAAAAGTCTAGAAATTATTACGTCTAATATGCTTGAAACAATGTATGCAGAAGAAGGCATTGGTTTAGCAGCAACGCAAGTTGACATTCACGAAAGAATTATAGTTATGGATCTTTCTGAGGAACGAAATGATCCTAAAATTTTTATAAACCCAGAATTTAAAATTTTAAATGACAAAAGTTTACTTTCTTTCAAAGAAGGCTGTCTCTCTGTACCTGGGATAAGTGAAGAAATAACTAGGCCTGATAATATTTATCTAACCTGGCAAGATATAAAAGGAAATTCCCATGAAGAAGAAACCTCTGGGTTGCTAACAGTATGTATTCAGCATGAAATTGATCATCTAGAAGGAAAGCTAATGGTTGATTATCTGTCTCCTCTAAAAAGGGATAGAATTAGGAAGAAAGCCTCTAAGTAGAAAAACTTTAAAGAATTTAAGAGAATTTATTAGAATTTTAACTAAAATATGAAAGTTTTATTTGCTGGCTCCCCCGAATCATCTGCAAGAATACTAAATTCCATTATTGAAAAGGGGCTTGAAGTCGTGGGAGTTATCAGCCAACCCGATAAAAGATCTCAAAGAGGCAATGGTAAAGAACCATCACCTGTTTCGAGAGAAGCATTAAAACTTGGTATCCCCACTTTCAAACCTATTGCACTCGACAAATCCTTTAAAAAAGAAATTGATCTTTTGGATTTTGATTTTTTATTGGTTTCAGCCTATGGAAAAATATTGCCAGATTGGTTGCTTGAAAGCCCAGACATTTCACCAATAAATATCCATTTTTCTCTACTGCCTAAATATAGAGGAGCTTCTCCCATACAAGCTGCAATATTAAATAATGATACAAAGACTGGGGTCTCAATTATGAAGATGATTAAGGGAATGGATGAAGGGCCAGTTTATTATCTTCATGATGTAGAAATTTTAGGCATGGATAGCAGAAGAGACCTTGAAAATAAACTGACCTCTTTATGCATTCAAAATATTGTTAACGATCTCAATAATATTTTTTCTAAAAGGGTAATTCCAATTGAGCAAAATAATGCTGATGTAAGCTATTGCAAAAAAATAGATAAATTGTCAGGCAAAATAGAATTCAGCAAAGAAAATACATCTGTCATACTTCAGAAGCATAAGGCATATTTTGGATGGCCTGGGTTATATTTTAAAAAAAATAATACCCTAATAAAGATTCACGGATTAGAGGAGTATCAGGGCAATGTAGAAGATCTTGAGATAAAATTTTATAAATTTATTCCTAAAGGTTTAGTTGTAAAAACAGCTGATGCTCTGATAGTTATTACTCACTTACAATTTCCAGGAAAACGTATTATCCCAGCTGCAGATGCAGCAAATTCATATACAAAATTTTTTGAAGAATAATTTACTTTCAGCAATTCTTTCAATTCATCAAAAAGAGGTTTAATTTATAACAATGAAAATTTTAATACTGGGAGCTGGAAGAGTAGGAAGCAGCCTTGCCTCTACTCTCTCGAAGCAAGAATATGAAGTCAGTATAGTTGACTTAAATAAAGATAAACTTTTAAGACTTCAAGAAGATTATGATTTAGCTACAGAAATTGGACATGCCTCTCATCCAAGTACTCTTGAAAGAGCGGGAGCAGATCAAGAAACTATTTTGTTAGCTGTAACTAATAGTGATGAGTGCAATATAACCTCATGCCAAATCGCAAAATCTAAATTTAAAGTTAAAAAGACAATTTGCAGACTTTCCGATTCTTCTTACCTTAAATCATTAGAGGCATTTGGAGAAAAAAGTATTGATATAGCTATTGGTCCAGAAAATGAGGTTACAGAACATCTTGCAGATTTAATAAGACATCCTGGTGCAGAGCAGATTGAATCATTTGCAAATGGCTCCCTGAAAGTTGTTTCGGTTAAAGCAAAAAAAGATGGCATGTTAGTTAATAGAGAGCTTAAAAGCATAAAAAGTGATATGCCAGATACCGATACTTACGTTCCTGCAATATATAGAAAAGGAAAGCCCTTAATCCCAGACGGCAAGACAATTATTAAAGAAAATGATGAAATATACTTTATAGCAGCAGAAAGTGATATTGATGGTATCGTTCAAGAAATGAGGCTGCAAGATACAACCTCTTCCAGAATAATGATCATAGGTGGTGGAAAAATTGGTTTTGCATTAGCGAAAACCTTGGAAGAAGACTATAAAATTAAGATTATAGATCCAGACAAGAATAGGTGTGAAGTTCTTTCAAGAGAGTTAAATAGAACAATTGTTCTAAAAGGTGTTGGATCTGATGAAGAGCTCTTAAAAAGTGAGAATATAGAGAATATAGATATTTTTTGTGCTTTAACTAATGATGATGAAACTAATATTATGTCAGCGTTTCTTGCCAAAAAACTAGGGGCCAAAAAAACTATTATTATTGTAAATAATTACACCTACATAAATATTCTTCCCAAAAATTTTGTCGATATAGCTCTCTCGCCTCAAAGGCTAACTGTCTCAATGGTTTTACAACATCTTGCAAAAGGTGATGTTCCTCAAGAGGTAATATTTAAGATGCAAAGCGGGGCTGAGGCCATTGAAGGAATTATTCATAAAAATAAATTTACTGAAGGTTTTTTTGATAAGCCAATGTCTGAACTTCCTCTTCCAGAAAGCTGTGTTATCGCGGCAGTAATCAGAGGAGAAGAAGTCTTCATGCATTCAAAAGATTTACTTCTCAAGCCCAATGATAGGATCATAGTTTTTATTCTTGGAAAAACAGATAAAGAAAAAATAGAGAATCTTTTTCTAGAAGGCTAATGAATTACAAATCCATTTTTAATTTATTAGGTATTTTACTTGGAATATTTAGTCTTTCATTCATACCGCCTTTGGTGCTTACATATATCTACAATGAATCTGGTAGAGAGATATTTTTATTCTCTTTTATATTTTTCTCTATTTTGGGTGTCGGCATATGGGCATTAACCCGTCAAAAAAGTTTACCTCTTAATATTTCTGATGGTTTTATTATTACTACTTTATTCTGGGTTGTTTTAGCATGCGCTGGATCAGTTCCTTTTTACTTTTTTGGTCTTGGGTTGAGTGATGCAATTTTTGAATCAGTTTCAGGAATCACAACAACTGGCGCAACTACAATTATTGGTTTAGATAATCTTCCAAAATCAATTCTGTTATATCGGCAGCTTCTTCAATGGATAGGTGGAATGGGTTTAATAGTTTTAGCGGTAGCAGTAATGCCAGCTTTAGGAATTGGTGGAAGTCAGTTATATAAAATGGAGCTTCCTGGAACTCATGGCAATCAAAAGCTCACTCCCAAAATAACAGACAGCGCGAAAGCCTTATGGAAAATATATGTTGGTCTCACGGTTCTATGTGCAAGTCTATATTTACTTTCAGGAATGAGTTTATTTGATTCCATTGCCCACAGTTTAAGTACTGTCGCTGGTGGTGGATTTTCAACACATGATGACAGCATAGGATTTTTTAATAGTGGTTTAGTAGAAACTGTTTGTATTATTTTTATGTTGCTCTCTGCTGCTTCGTTTGCTGTTCATTACGCAGCAATATTTGGTGGAAAACCCCTTAAATATTTTTATGATTCAGAGTTTAGATTTTTCTTATCTGTTGTACTATTGATCACTTCGGTATCATTGATTATTCATATTATAAGTAACTCATATACGGATGTTTTTACTGCTTTTAGCTCAACAATTTTTCATACTGTTTCTATAGTTACAACATCAGGCTTTACAACAGAAAACTTCTCACTATGGCCTGGTTTTTTACCGTATCTTTTGTTGGTTGGAGCTTTTATGGGTGCTTGCTCTCAGTCTGTTGGTGGGGGCATTAAAGCTTGGCGCGTATTAATTATGATCAATCAAGCATACAAGGAAATATTAAAAACAATTCATCCAAATGCTGTTCTTACTTCAAAGATAGGAACTAAAGTAATTGATGCAAAAATTGCTGAAAAAGTCTGGGGCTTTTTTTCTATTTATGTATTTATATTCATGTTTTTACTTATGGCAATGCTGGGAACTGGTCTAAGTTTTGAGACTGCATTTTCTGCGGTGGGTGCTTGCTTAAATAATTTAGGTCCAGGATTGGGCGATGTAGCTAATAACTATACAAATGTAAATGGATTCGGAAAATTTATTCTTTGCTTTGCAATGATTTTAGGCAGGCTTGAGATATTTACTCTTTTGGTATTATTTACACCAGCTTTCTGGCGTCGCTAGTCTTTATATATATCTTTAAGTGGTGACGGCAGTCTTCTAAATTTTTTATACTCCCATGAATATTCAGAGGGTGATTTTCTGATGACGCTCTCCATCTGATTATTCATTACCTGAACGCCAGATTCTGAATAAATTTCTTCGCTGGGTTTTTCAAAATTTATTACATGACCGATATTTCTTTCATATGAAAGATAGGTAAGTAGGATCTGTTTTTTAGATTTACGAGCTAGATTTGGTGCTAAGGAAAATGAATAACAATCATGATCAAAGAATTTTGCGTAAACACCCAGTCCTCTAGCTGGGACTTGATCTGATGCCATGCAAGTCATTTGATTATTTTCTAAAGAGTTAAGGATTGACTTTACGCCCCCTATTCCAGTTTCAACCATTTTACAATTTCCTTCCTCTCTAAATTTCTTTACAAATTCGTTTATCGGTTTAAATTTAATTTTTTTATAAAGAGATGTATGTGATCTTTGTGAGCTAATCCACCTCAACATAAAATCAATACTTCTGTTGTGAAGTGCAAAAATTATAAGGCCATCTTTAGGTTCAGGAGTATTAAATAAAAATCTATTGTGAATTTTTTTTGTTTGGTAGATTATTTTTTTACTTGATCGAGACCAAGTATATAAAGTTTCATAAACGCTTTTTAATGTTTCTTTATAACTTTCTTTTGCAATCAAATCTAATTCATGGCCGGTAAGATCTGGAAAAGCTATAGATAAATTTTTCTGCGTAACCCTAAATGGGGGCAAGAATCTTAAAATGCTTAAGGGTAAAGCATTAAATATATTATCCCACATCATAAATGCAATTTTTAGGGGAAAAATGGTAAGAATATAAAAAATTATTTTCATTTTAAGTATTTTTCTAATTATCGTCCTTTAATTATCTATTTTATAGGCTTATCTATATAGAGTTGAATAAAAACTCTATAGATATGATAAAAATAACTGCATAATGTAGTTTTTCTTCATCATGAAATTTAAAGGATTAATTTGACAGCAAAAACAATGGATGAACTTGTAGCTCTTTGCAAAAGAAGGGGTTTTATATTTCAGTCCAATGAAATTTATGGAGGCCTTCAAGGTCTTTATGACTATGGTCCGCTAGGTGTAGAGCTCAAAAATAACTTAAAACAAGCTTGGTGGAGAGAAATGGTTTTTGACAGAGATGATGTTGAGGGCTTGGATGCTTCAATTTTAACCAAGCCTAATGTATTGAAGTTCTCGGGTCATGAAGATACGTTTTCAGACCCCATGGTGGATTGTAAATCTTGCAATCAACGCTTTAGAGCGGACCAAGTGCCTGATCACTGCAAACCAGAAGATCTTACTGAACCAAGACAGTTTAATCTAATGTTTAAAACTGCGGTTGGTCCAGTTGAAGAGAAAGATTCTTTTGCATACCTAAGACCCGAAACAGCTCAAAATATTTTTACAAACTTTAAAAACGTTGTAGATTCAACGTCTAGAAAGGTTCCCTTTGGAATTGCACAAATAGGCAAAGCATTTAGGAACGAGATAACTCCAAGAAACTTTATCTTTAGAGTAAGAGAGTTTGAGCAAATGGAGCTTGAGTTTTTTGTTGTTCCCGGTTCGGATGAAGAGTGGCATAAGACCTGGGTCAATGCGAGATTAAAATGGTGGGATGAACAAGGTGTAAATAAAGATAATATAGAACTTTACGACGTACCCAAAGATGAACTTGCTCATTACTCTAAAGCTACGGTAGATATTATGTACAGATTTCCTCACGGTCTTGAAGAGTTAGAGGGCATTGCAAACCGAACTGACTTTGATTTGGGCTCACACAGTAAAAACCAAAAAGAATTAAATATCCAAGCTACCGTTACGGAAAATAATGAGTCAAATGCAAGGCTTGCAACACAAAATTTAGAGACAAATGAATGGAGTGTTCCATATGTAATTGAGCCATCTGCAGGAGTTGATAGGGGAGTTCTTGCTGTATTGAATGAAGCATACAAGGTTGAAGAACTTGAAGATGGCAAAACAAGGACAGTTTTAAAGCTGAAACCACATCTGTCACCAATAAAGGCTGCTGTTATTCCACTCAAAAAGAATCATGATGGCTTGGTAGATATAGCTTCAAGCATAAAAAAGGATCTGCAAAAGCTAAGATTAGGGCGGATTTTGCTAGAAAATTCAGGAAATATTGGAAAAAGCTATAGGCGACATGATGAAATTGGAACCCCACTATGTATCACAGTTGACTTTGATACACTCGAAGATAGCTCTGTTACGATTCGTGATAGAGATACAATGCAGCAAAAAAGAATAGAAATTTCAAAACTTACAAAATATTTAGAGGACTTGATATTAAAGTAGACAAAAGTCTATATTTAATTAGTTTAAATAATTAGTATTTTTATATTTTATTCAATCTTTGTATCAAGCTTAGTTTTTGTCTCTTTAGCAATTATTGCTACTTCATTTTTTATTTCCATACAATCAGTTCAATTTATTGGAAAGATTTGGATTTTATTTATTTTAAAAACCCTAAAAGTAGTTTGTAAAATAGGTTGGAATATTAAAGGAGTGGAAAATATTCCTGAAACTCCTTTTGTGATGGTTGCTAACCATCAAAGTCCATGGGAATCTTTTTTTCTTCAAACATTATTTGTTCCTACGAGCAGTATAATGAAAAAAGAAATTCTTTTGATTCCATTTTTTGGGTGGGCAATCTCAAGACTTAAACCAATTTCAATAAACAGAAAACTTAAAATTGAAAGTCTAAAAAGAGTAACTGAGGTTGGAGGTCAAAGAATTAGAGCGGGCTTCGCGGTATTAGTTTTTCCAGAGGGCACAAGAAGAAATCTAAAAGATGGTATTGGAAAGTTTGGAAATAGTTGTGGCGTTTTGGCATCTAATGAATCAGTTCCAATTATTCCTATTTGTCATAACTCAGGTAAGTACTGGTTAAATAAATCTTTTAAGAAAAAAAGTGGTGATATTAATGTAGTTATAGGAAGACCAATTTTGGGCTCTGATCCAAAAAAATTAACTGAAGCAGCTCGAGTTTGGATTGAAAAAACATATTCTGAAATTAATTAAATATCTAGATTTGATACTGAAAGTGCGTTAGTTTCTATAAACTCTCTTCTTGGCTCAACATCATCACCCATTAAAGTTTCAAACATATCAGTAGCCTCTTGTGCATCTTTTATACCTACTCTCATCATTCTTCTGTTTTCAGGATCCATTGTTGTGTCCCAGAGTTGATCAGGATTCATTTCACCTAAGCCCTTATATCTTTGGACATCGATGCCTTTAGAACCAGATTTAGAAAATTCTTTAATTGCTTGATCTTTTTCATCTTCATCTGATGCATAAACAAATGATTTCCCTTTAGTGATTTTGTATAATGGAGGCATAGCAATATAGACATGCCCTCTTTCTAAAATATCAAAATATTGCTGGTAGAAGAAAGTTAAAAGTAAAGTTCTTATATGAGATCCATCTACATCAGCATCAGTCATAATGATAATTCTGTGATATCTAAGCTTTTCAATATTAAAGTCTTCTGTTCCAATTCCACACCCCAATGCTTTGACAAGGGTTCCTATCTCAGCAGATGAAAGCACTTTATCAATTCTAGCTTTTTGAACGTTTAGGATTTTGCCTTTGAGTGGCAATATGGCTTGATATTTTCTGTTACGACCTTGTTTGGCTGAGCCTCCAGCTGAATCACCCTCGACTAAATAAATTTCAGAAAGAGCTGGATCTTTTTCCTGGCAATCTGCTAGTTTTCCAGGAAGGCCTGCTAACTCTAAAACCCCTTTTCTTCTTGTCATTTCTCTAGCTTTTCGAGCTGCTTCTCTTGCAAGAGCAGCCTCTGAGACCTTAGAAAGTATTGCAATTGCTTCTTTAGGGTTTTCTAATAGAAATTCATTGAGGCCTTTGTTTAAAACAGAGCTTACTATTCCTTCAACCTCTGATGACACAAGCTTTTCCTTGGTTTGGGAAGAGAATTTTGGATCTGGCACTTTTACTGAAATAACTGCTATAAGCCCCTCTCTAACGTCTTCCCCTAAAAGCTCTATAGGAGAGTTTTTATTCAGCTCTTCTTTTTTAACGAAAGCTTTTAAAACTCGGGTAAGGCTTGATCTAAAGCCAGATAAATGAGTTCCTCCATCTTTTTGAGGAATATTATTTGTATAACATAAAACGCTTTCGTTGTAGGAGTCATTCCACTGCATCGCAACCTCGACCGTTACTCCATCCTGCCCCCCTTCACACTCAATTGTTTGGCTTAATGGTGATTTTCTTCCTCTTAAGTAATCTACGTAGCTTGATACACCACCTTCATTCTTAAATTTTTTGGATTTACCTGTTCTAGCATCTGTTACTTCAATGCTTACGCCAGCGTTAAGAAAAGAAAGCTCCTGGACCCTTTTATTAACTCTCTCTGCTTCAAAGTTGATTGATGTGAATATTTTTTCAGACGCAGTAAAGGTGATCTCAGTTCCAGTATCTTTAGAGGGTTTAATTTTTTTTAGTTTAGTTTTAGCTAGGCCTTCGCTATATTTTTGTTGATACATGCCCCCATCTCTAAGCACCGTTAGGGTTAACTCCTTAGACAGGGCATTTACGACAGAGACTCCAACTCCATGCAACCCTCCTGATACTTTGTATGAGTTATCGTCAAACTTTCCACCCGAGTGAAGAGTTGTCATAATTAATTCTGCTGCGGGCACTCCTTCGCCTTTATGGGTGTCTACAGGTATTCCTCTTCCATTATCTTTAACAGTTATTGACTCATCTTTATTAATTATAATGTCAATCTTAGAGCAATGGCCCGCCATTGCCTCATCTATGCAGTTATCCACTACCTCAAAAATCATGTGATGGAGACCAGAGCCATCATCTGTATCTCCTATATACATGCCTGGTCTTTTCTTGACTGCCTCCAAGCCCTTTAAAACTTGAATATTAGAGGAATCGTATTTTTTATCTTCTGATTTCTTTTTTGGCATTTTTTTATTTTAATTGTTCCACGTGGAACTTTTTAAATGATTGTTCTTTATCTAATATTTTACTATCAAATAGGTCAACAATGTTTGAAAAAACGAAACGATTTTCAATATATTTCAAAGTAGGCAAAAAACACTCGAGCATCTCTGTATCTAATTCAGATGAAAGATCATCTAAAAGAAGAATGGGGCTTAGGTTAAATACTCTGCCTAAATATATATTTTGAGAAAGTGACCACAAAATTGAGAGCAGCTTTTGCTCACCACGAGAAAAGATATCTTTTATTAGTGAGCCCTTACTTTCAAATATAACATCAGCTTTGTGTGGTCCAGATGTTGTTATTCTTCTTTTTAAGTCAATAACATTTGTACTTAATAAGCTTTCCATGATACCTAGATCACTATTGAAACCAGGTTTAAGATATACATCTAAATCAGAAAATATAGAAGCCCTTTGATTTTCTTGAGTTAGGTTTTTTACAAGATTAAAATAAATTTCTCTCACTTCAATAATAAGATTTTCTCTTAGGAGATTTAATTTTTCTCCGTTTTCAACTAACAGAGGATCATAAGCTTTTGCTTGCGCTATATCGCCAAGTTTTAATGCAGAATTTCTTTGTTTTAAGGATCGAAAATACCCAAACCAATCTTTTGCATAATCAGGAGAAGCTATGAAAAGCCCTCGATCTAGCTGTTTTCTTCTATATTCTGGAGCATTATCGTTATAGAAGAAGGTCTTGCTATCAATAGAGAATGAGGGGAAGGCCCTTACAAGCTCACTTATAGTTACCCTGGAATTATTGATTTTTATGTTAATGGGTTTATTTTTAGCTTTTTTTACCTCTAAAATTGACCCAGTATTGTTATCATAAGCCCTTATAAAAAAGGCCTCAGAGCCTTTTTTAATGAGAGATTCAAGATTAGATGTTCTAAATGACCTGCCTGAGCTCGCGACATAAATAGATTCAAGAATTGAGGTCTTCCCACAGCCATTTTTGCCGTAAAATAGACTAGATTTTGATGAGAGATCAATAGATAAGGAATCAAAGCACCTAAAGTTTCGTAAATCTATCTTTGAAAAGGCCACTTCCCTATATAAGGAGAGGCATAACAACATATTTAGGGCTATCACTCCCTGGGGGTGTAAGGAGGCAGCTTTTATCAGATCCAAAGAAGTTAATATGGCATGTATCTGTTTGCATGTGAGACATTATCTCTTGAAGGTAAGTAACGTTAAAAGCAATATCTAACTCCTCGCCATTATATGTTGCAGGAAAAAATTCTTCAGCTTCTTCTTGCTCTGGATTATTTGCTGAAATTCTTACGCCATCATTGGAAGTAATTAAACGGATGCCTTTATATTTTTCACTAGACAAAACAGAAACTCTGCTTAAGGTTTCTGAAAAATCTTTTACATTTATCTCTAATACAGAGCTTTCACCCGAGGGTATTACTTGTTGGTAATCTGGAAATTTTCCATCGATTAATTTACTTTTAAATATTAAATTTCCAACCGCAAGCTCCAAAGAAGCATCATTAATTTTTAATTCAGCATCTCCATCTTCATCAGATAAAAATTTAGCCATTTCATTAATTGATTTTCTTGGGATAATACCAGAAAAAGAATGCTCGGATTGAGTAGGAAGATTTGCAACTGCTAACCTATGAGCATCAGTTGTAACAGCTGTAATTTCTCCGCCATTAATAGATAAATACAAACCATTTAGATAATGCCTCCAATCCTGATTGCCCATTGCAAAAGATGTGTTCCTGATTAATTCTCTTAAGTCTTTTGCTGAAATAACAAGTGGGGAGTCTCCTGAATCTATATCAAAGATAGGAAAGTCTGCACTGGGCAAAGTTGATAGTGAGTACTTACCATTAAGAGTTTTAATGTTCAACTTATCGCTATTTAATGATAGCTTTATATCCTCTCCATCAGGTATCAATCGGCAAAGCTCATTCAATTTTTTTGCTGAGGTTGTAGTTTTGCCTGCTGATTGAACACTAGATAGTGGGCCGCTTGTGGTGACCTCAGATTCTAGATCTGTAGCTGTTAATTTAAAAGTATTTTCATCAACCTCAATTAGAACATTAGCAAGTATCGGGAGTGTTTGTCTTTTTTCTACTACGCCCAGGGTAATGTTAAGAGCTGAAACAATATCCTCTTTTTTTACAGTGATTTCCATTTAGTTTGTTAGTGTCCTATTTAGGTTTCTGTAATCCTCTTCAAGTGAAGGAATTTCTTTTCTTAACTCTTTAATTTTACCGCAAGCATGAAGGACTGTTGTGTGATCTCTTCCATTAAAAGCTTCACCAATTTCTGGGAGGCTGTGGTTCGTTAACTCTTTTGTTAAAGCCATTGCTAATTGTCTTGGTCGAGTGATGGATCTACTTCTTCTTTTAGATAACAGGTCGGATAATTTAATGTTGTAATATTCTGCTACAGTTTTTTGTATGTTATCTATACTTACCATTTTTGCAGAAATAACAAATAAATCTTTTAAAGCCTCTTTGACAAATGGAATGTCTATCTCTTGATCGGCAAAGCGAGAGTTTGCTACAACCCTTTTAAGTGCGCCCTCAAGCTCTCTAATGTTTGATCTAATTCTTTGTGCTATGTAGATTGCGCAATCATTTGGCAAGGTTACACCCATTGAGTTTGCCTTGCTTAATAAGACCGCGGCACGGGTTTCTAGCTCTGGAGGCTCTATAATAACTGGTAAACCCCACCCCAGCCTTGATTTCAAGCGCTCTTCAAGGCCATCTATCTCTTTGGGATACTTGTCACAGGTGAGTATCATTTGATGGTTTCTGTCAAGAAGAGCGTTAAATGTGTGAAAAAACTCCTCTTGGGATTGCTCTTTACCAGCAAAAAACTGAATATCATCAATTAACAGGGCATCTGCATTTCTATAAAACTCCTTAAACTCGCTCATAGCCCCTAATTGGAGGGCTTTTACCATGTCTGCAACAAATTTCTCAGAATGAACATAAACTATTCTTTTGGAGGTATCAGAGTTCAATATTTCATTGCCTACGGCATGCATTAAGTGCGTTTTTCCAAGACCTACACCGCCATAAATAAATAGAGGGTTATAGTCACCCTTTGGATTCGCAGCAACCTGTTTAGCTGCAGCTAAGGCCATATGATTAGATTTGCCCTCAACAAAAGTTTTGAAAGTAAACTGTTGGACTAAGCCAGGGGTATTTTCCTCAGTAACATTTAATTTCTCGACAAATGTTGACTTGTCAAGAGTCTTAAATTTAACATTTAACGATTCATCTGACCTATTGACCAAATTTTCAATAATTTGGCCTAAATTTTCTTTAACATAGGTTAAAACAAAATCATTTGGGGCACTGATTTCAAGGTCATTTTTATTGATATCAGCTTTCAGTGGTTTAATCCAAGTGTTAAACTCTTCCTGAGACAGCTTAGCTTCAAGTTTTTCGGTGCATTCAGACCAAAATTTCAATTTAATAGACCTCCGGTGGAGAAGTTAGTCTAACAAAAACTAACAAGATATCTACAGCATAAGCATATGTATTTTCTGTGGATAACTTGTTAGTATTTATGTAAATTATTTTTGAGTTTTTTTTCTACCAATTAACGCACAATGCTTTATAATTCAGAGCTAATTTTTTGAGTAATTATGAAGAGAACATTTCAACCCAGCACATTAAAGAGAAAACGTACTCATGGTTTTAGAGCAAGGATGTCAACCAAGGCTGGTAGAGCTGTCATTGCTAACAGACGAAAGAAAGGTCGCAAAGTATTAACTGCTTAATTTTTTAGGCTTCGTTATTTCAATAAAACTTTATCACTCGAATTATTCATCAATTTTTTTTGATGCTAATTCTAAACATCAAAAACTAAAAATTATAGTAAGGAAAAGAGACTACTCCTTGGCGGTTCAACGAAATAAAATTAAACGTTGGATAAGAGAGGTTTTTAGAAGAAATTTACTTAATGAAGGATATGTTGTGGTAGTTAAGAGCGGGTTCTTGGAAATGGGTTTTAAAAATATATCTTCTGAATTTCAAGCTGCGCTTGATAATTTTGTAAATACACCACAAGACGATTAATATGAAAAAGTTTTTTATATTTATAATTGATTTCTATCAAAAATATCTGAGTTTTTTGTTGGGAAAGAATTGTAGGTTTGAGCCAACATGTTCTCAGTACGCTAAAGAAAGCATAGAGGTACACGGGGTAATGATTGGTAGCTTTTATTCTGTAGTAAGAATTTTAAAATGTGGTCCATGGTCAGCCGGTGGATTAGATGAGGTAAAAAAATGAATTGGAGATATTTATATATTGGCACTGTTATTGCTATGTCATATGTTTTGTTTTTGTCGTGGAATGCAGAAAAGGAAATTAAGCAAGAATTTGCTGAGGCATCTCTGATAGAACAAAGTAAGGGTGAGGAAGTATTGCCTGCTGGGGAGTCTGCTGAGTTTGTTGAAATACAAAATGACAAGCTGATTGTTCAGGTTAGCCCTTCGTCTGGAAAAGTTTGGCAAGCTCGGCTTAAAGAGCACACTTATTTAAATAATAAGGATTCACAAGGCGTTAGGTTGTTTGGTTTTGATCTTTTATCAGGCTTTAAATTTTATCTAAATAGTGGTTTTGTTTCGGAGGCACGGGATTTTGAAGTTCTAGAGGTAACACCATATTCAGTAAGGCTTATTTCATTAGATGGGAAAATATCGAAAATAATCTCCTTAGAAGGGGATGATTATGAGCTTTCGATTGAGGATAGGTGGATTGGTGAGATTCCATTAGATGTTCCAACCCCCTATATTGCAATGTATAGAACAGATGGAAAGCCACTAGACGCAAGGGATAATTTTTTTGAAAACAGTTCCTATACAGGAGTTGCTTTTAATACCCCTGATGAGCCTTATGCAAACTCAAGGCTAAGAAGTGTTGATGAGGAAATTGAATACTTCCAACGGGGTGGTTGGGTTGCGTTTATACAAAAATATTTTATGGCTGCAATCCTTACTCCCTCAGAAAGAGCTCAAACTTTGACAGCTTTGCCTCCGTCAGGCGGGTCAGATACTTATGTCATGGGAGCGATTTCACGTGAAACAAAAGTTGATCAGATAGTTTCGGGCATACAGCATAAGGTTTTTCTTGGTCCGAAAATCAGGTCAGATTTGATAAGCAGGGCGTCAGACTTAGAGCTAACAATTGACATGGGTTGGTTTTGGTTTTTAGCTCAACCACTAATGATGTTGTTAAGTATGATAAATGCTGTTGTGGGTAATTGGGGTGTTTCTATAATTTTATTAACTGTTTTGATTAAGCTTTTGCTTTGGCCTGTTTCTGCGAAAGGCTTTTCTAGTATGGCAAAGATGCGGACTGCTGGTCCTAAGCTTAAAGAAATTCAAGAAAGATATAAAGATGATCGGGCAAAGCTTGGAACTGAGATGATGGCTTTATATAAAAAAGAAGGTATCAACCCTGCGGGAGGCTGTTTTCCATTATTGCTTCAAATGCCGGTTTTTATAGCATTCTTTTTTTGTTTGCGTGAGAGTGTAGAGCTTCGACATGAATCATTTTTCTTTTGGATTCAAGACCTTTCTGCTCCAGATCCCTTGTTTGTGTTGCCTGTAATTTTTGCTGCTCTTATGTACTTAACTCAACAGCTTAATCCCCAGCCTCCTGGAATGGATCCCACTCAAGCACAAATAATGAAATTTATGCCAGTAATGATAGCTGCGATTTTTATCATTATGCCCGCAGGTCTTGTGCTTTACTCTGTGGCCAATAGTGCAATTTCTCTTGTTCAACAAAGGGCAATGTACAAAAAATATGGAGCATCAGATTTTTCTGGACCAGGTGCTGGCGGCTAAAGGAGCGTTTGTTGATTTTTGCTCTTGCCACCCCTGTTGCTCAGTCTGCAATAGGTGTATTCAGGATTTCTGGGTCTGGTTGTTGTGACGTTTTTAGTAAGGCTTTAAATAAACCCATATCTAAGTATAGGGAAGTTTTTCTTCGTGATGTTATATGGGATGGTGAATTGGTAGATAGGTGCTCTGTTATTTTTTATTCTGCTCCAAACAGCTACACCGGGGAAGATTCTGTAGAGGTTTTTTGTCATGGTGGTCTTGCTGTAATTAAGTCATTGACTGGAGTGTTTTTGGCTCTTGGATTTAGAGAGGCTGGGCCTGGTGAGTTTTCAAGAATTGCCTTCGAAAACGGTAAAATCTCTTTAAATGAAGCTGAGGCTGTTGTGGATTTGATTAACTCTGAGGACGTAAGCAGGGGATTGCTGTCATCTGAGGCTGTTGCGGGCAGATTAACCAATATGATATCAACCTTAGGTTCAGAAGTTGACAATTTAAGGGTTTTTATAGAAGGGAGTATTGACTTTTCAGACGAGGATTACGATTTTATTTCTGAAGGGTTGGTTGAGGATAGGTTAATTAAGATTAAAAACTCATTGCTGGATTTGGTGGACTCTTCACTTATTTCAACAAAAAAACTTACTAAAAATAGGGTGTTGTTTTTTGGTCCCCCAAATACTGGTAAGTCTTCTTTGTTTAATCGTATTCTTGGCTTTGAAAGAGCGCTTGTTTCAAATGTTCCTGGAACTACCAGGGACCTTATAGACTCTGAGATGTTCTATCAAAGTGTAAATATGGAGTTAGTTGATTCGGCAGGTGTAAGGGAAACAGACGACTCTGTTGAAGCTATGGGTGTCGCTCTTTCTGGGGATGAAATCGAAGGCTCTGCTTTGATTTTGGTTGTTGTGGATCATCTCACTGAGGATTGTGTTGAAAACTTAAAATCCAGGTTGTTTAAGAAAAATTATTTGTTAGTTTTCAATAAGTCAGATGAAGTGAGTCCTGTAAAATCATATGATTGTGTTGTATCAGCGAAGTCAGGTTATGGTGTTCAGAAGTTAAAAGAAAAGATCTTTGAGTCGGTTCAAAATAATAAAAACAGCTTTAAAAAAACTTTTGTTATTAGGGAGCGACATCTTGATTTGTTTAATAAAGCTTTATTTAATTTGAATGCATGTATAGAAAAAATATCAAATGAGCGTGATGTTGATGTTGCGGCTGAGGATCTGAGACTGGTTCGATCTTATTTTGATGAGTTTTTAGGTGTTAAGTATCCAGACGAGTTATTGGGTGATATTTTTAAAGATTTCTGCATAGGGAAGTAGATAAAATGTGGGTAATTTGTGGTTAATTTTTTTGTTTTTTTTGTCCACAAGTTATTGAATAAACAGCTACAGTTTATTGGGTTTGGTTTACATACTTTATCAATGCTTAAAGCCCTTTTTGGTAATGGGCTACTAGGTTTTATCAACAGAAAAAACGCTCTTAATAATAACAACAATAATATATTGTTGTTATATCATTCTTATATATATGTTTGATGTAATAGTTATTGGCGGTGGACATGCTGGTGTTGAAGCGGCTCATGCTGTATACAGACAGGGGCTTAATTGCTGTTTAGTGACATTTAAAACTGACACCATTGGCCAAATGTCTTGTAATCCTGCGATTGGTGGTTTGGGAAAATCGCATCTTGTAAGAGAGGTGGATGCTTTGGGTGGGATTATGGCTTTGGCTACAGATCGTTCTGGTATCCAATCAAGAACTTTAAACACCAGGAAAGGTTTTGCGGTTCAAGCTCTGCGGGTTCAATGTGATAGAGATAAATACAAGCAAGCCATTCAAGAGCTTTTACATGAAACAAACATAACAATAAAAGAAGGGGAGGTTGTTGATATTATTGTCGAAAAGAACATCATTCAAGGCGTTGAACTTAGATCAGGTGAGAGGATTAATTCTATAAAGACCATCTTAACAACAGGCACTTTTTTGAATGGAGTCATGTTTAAAGGCAAAGAAAAGATCTCTGGAGGGCGTGTAGGCGATGACACAGCAATTCCCTTATCCAAAAAACTCTACAGTTTAAAACTACCCATGGGTAGACTTAAAACCGGAACACCAGCACGAATAAAACTATCCAGCATAGACTTAAGTGTTATGGAAGAACAGCCAGGCGACAAAAACCCACCCCCAATGTCAGCGCTTCAACCGCCTAAGGAAATACTTCCACAGATATCCTGTTACATCACGAGAACCAATCAACATACTCACAAAATTATCTCTGATAACACCCACTTATCAGCAATGTATTCTGGACAAATTTCTGGAATAGGACCGAGATATTGTCCGTCTATAGAAGATAAAATAAATAAATTTGCTGAAAAAGACAGCCATCAAATTTTTATAGAGCCCGAAGGACTTGAAAAAGATCTCGTTTATCCGAATGGCATTTCTACCAGCCTACCAACAAGCGCTCAGAAAGAATTTGTTGAATCAATTCAAGGATTAGAAAATTGTCACATAGAAGAGTTTGGCTATGCTGTCGAATATGATTTTATTGACCCCAGAACATTAAAACAGACGCTAGAGACTAAATTTATTAAAAACCTTTACCTTGCCGGTCAAATTAACGGAACAACTGGTTACGAAGAGGCAGCAGCCCAGGGTCTTGTTGCTGGCATTAACGCCGCTCAGTCAATTCTAAAAAAACCAGAAGTAGTTTTTGATCGCAGCGAAGCATACATTGGCGTGTTAATAGATGACCTAACACTTCATGGTGTTACCGAGCCATATAGAATGTTCACCAGCAGAGCGGAATTTCGGTTGATGCTATCTCAAGATACCGCCTGTCAAAGGCTTACACCTAAGGGCTACTCATTAGGTTTAATAAAAAAAGAAACCTATAAAGTCTTCCAGGAGCAGGAGAACAAATACAGTGAATTTTTATACCGCATAACTAAATTTAAAACAGAGCAAAACAACAAACCCACAACTGGCGGGGAGCTCTTAAAACGAACTGACCTTGATCCAAGGGAAATCAAAACACTCCTCAATATATCAGTTGATGATAAGGAGTTTTTTAAAAGAGCAGCCAATGAAATTAAATATAGTGGTTATATTGCGAAACAACAAAGAGAGGTTGAGAGCTCTAAAAAGAATGAAAAAATATTAATACCCCATGATCTGGATTACTTAAATATCAAGGGCCTGTCCAACGAAGTGGTTGAAAGACTCATTATTCACAAACCCTCAACCCTTGGTCAAGCAACCAGACTGGAAGGAGTTACGCCAGCAGCTATTAACCTAATAGCGATAACTATTAAAAAGAACCAGCTGCTTGAAAGAGCATAATAAAATCAAAGAAGATAACATCACTCAAACCGCAACCCAAACCCTTGTAAAAGAAATTTTAAGGTTCAACAAAGCTCACAACATAGTAGGTCGATTTACAGAAAAGGAAATAATTTCATTAGATGTTTTTGATTGCGAAACAATCCTTCAACACATACCTGCAAAAAAAGAAATATTAGACATTGGGAGTGGGGCAGGTCTTCCTGGCTTAATTATAGCTATCCACCAACCCAAATCGAATGTAACGATGTCTGAAAAAAATAAAAAGAAGGCCTACTTTATAAAAAAAATTATTCGTACTTTGGAGCTTGAAAATGCAACAATCTTAGACGAAGCCATAACACCAAGTTTCATAATTAAAAAAAAGTTTGACATCATCACAGCCAGGGCACTAGCAACAGCACCAAAAATAACCCAAATGTCCAAACACCTTTTAGCTAAAAATGGAAAATTTCTACTTTTGAAGGGTGCATTAGAAAAAATAAACGAAGAGGTTGCTCAGCTGGACAATAATACTTACTCTTACACTATTCACAGAACAAACATCACTCATACACGCAGGCACATTTTAGAAATTAACCCAAAATGAAACACATAATTGCTATTGCCAATCAAAAAGGTGGCGTTGGAAAAACAACCACTGCTGTAAATTTAGCTGCGGCATTAGCAGCTACAAAAAGGAAAGTATTGTTAATTGATTTAGATCCACAGGGAAATGCAAGCACGGCTGCGGGGACTCCAAAAAACGAAAACACCTTATTCCAAGTGTATTCTCAGAACAAAAACATAACAGAGCACATCCTTAAATCTCCCAGCGGTTACGATGTTGTACCTGGAGGTGAAAACCTTATAGCATTAGAGGTTTTCATACGAAATGAGGCAATGCAGGGAGAATTAAAAAAACAATTAAATCCACTAGATTATGAATTTGTAATCATGGATACGCCTCCATCATTAAACCAACTAACACTTGAATCACTTTTTGCAGCCACTGCAACACTTATCCCACTGCAGTGTGAGTACTATTCTCTAGAGGGCATCTCATCACTCATCAACACAATCAATACGCTTAAAAATAAAAACCTTACAAACAATAGGGTTTTTGGGATTATCAGGACGATGGTTGATATGCGAAATAATTTAGCCAAAGAGGTATCTGAGGAGCTTGAAAAACATTTCCCTTTATTGGTATTTAACACTCTGATTCCAAGAAATGTTAAATTAGCCGAAGCACCCAGTCACGGGACTTCGGCAATACAATATATGCCATCGTCATTTGGTGCTAAGGCTTATTTAGCTTTAGCTGGAGAACTTATTAGGAGAATCGAAGGTGGCAGATAAAATACTAAACACAGGCTTAGATGCGCTCCTTGGCGATGTAGCGACTCCCAACAAACAGTCCATCAAAGAAATCGAACTCGATCAAATAAAACCCAATCGCTTTCAACCCAGACAGTCATTCGATGAACAAAAAATACAAGAACTCTCCCAATCAATAGCAAAACATGGAATTTTGTCACCAATTTTAGTTCGAGAAACCGGTGCTGGTGGTTATGAGCTAATTGCTGGTGAGAGAAGATTGAGGGCAGCCAAACAAGCAGGGCTACAAACCGCTCCATGTATGGTAGATTCTGCCGAGGATCAGCTCGCACTCGAGCTTGCGCTTATAGAAAATCTTCAGCGGGAAGACCTAAACCCCATCGAGGAGGCTAGGGGTTATGACAGGTTGAAAAGAGAGTTTGCCCTTACACAAGATAAAATTGCGGATGTTACAGGAAAAGCTCGAAGCTCGGTGGCAAATTCTATGCGACTGTTAAATCTTCCCTCTTCTATCATTGACCTCTTATACTCCGGTGATTTAGAGAAGGGCCATGCAAAAATCCTCGCATCAATGGATCCAAAAGAAGCTGAGGAACTAGCGAATAAAATAGTGTCTTTGGGTATGACGGTTAAAGATGCAGCTAATTCAACCAATCCCAGTTCAGCCAAAACAAAAACCAAGCCCAAAGATAGAGACCTTTTAAATATAGAAGAAGAGCTATCAGAAAACATAGGTCACAACATTCAAATTGACCAACAATCCTCTTCCAGGGGAAAAATTTCTATTTCATACTCATCAAAAGACGAAAGAGAGTCAATTATTAGTAAATTATTAAAATTAAAGAAAAATTAAGCTTGTTCTTCAGACTATAAATTTTTATAATCTGCCCCGTAAAAAACATACTTAAGCCAAAATTAATACTTTAAAAAACAACTGGTTGTCCGCCCTAGGTCTCTTGATCTCAGTAGTTCTATTTCCACTGATTGTGCAACCGATTTTCCTTGGATATTTAACCGCCCTAACTGCTGTGATCTATATTTCCAGCAAGCCAAAAAGCGAGGCTATGACTCTATACCTTGGTTTTGTATTTAGGTGGTCAATTTTTTTAGTTTTTACACTGCTTTCTTTAAGATATATAACAGAAAACACACTTTTGGCTGTCTTTCTACTAGTATACTTAAACACAACTTTTAACCCTAAACCCATTACAGCTTAAAATGGCTTCAACTTCAGGCGAACAAACAAGCGCAGAATATATTCAACATCATTTAACCAATCTTGTGTGCGGCAAAACACCAGATGGTTGGACTTGTGATCATAACGCAGTTGATCAAATGGGCTTTTTAGCATTTCATGTAGACTCTCTTGGTTGGTCAATATTCCTAGGATTAGTATTTGTTGGATTGTTCCGGCTAGGTGTCCCCAAGCTTTCAACTGAGGCCCCAAGTGGAATTCAAAATTTTGTTGAGATGTGTATAGAGTTTGTGAATGAAAATGTACAAAGTATATTTACATCAGCAAAAAACAATTTAATAGGCCCCATGGCACTAACCGTCTTAGTTTGGGTTTTTCTGATGAATTTAATGGACCTAGTTCCAGTTGATTATTTGCCTACGCTTGCTGGTCAGTTTGCTGAAGCCACCGGCATGGTTGAGAATTCTAAAGATTCTTATTTCAAAGTTGTTCCAACCACTGATCCTAATATTACATTAGGAATGGCACTAGCAGTTTTTGTTTTAATCATCTTTTACAGCATTAAAATTAAGGGCTTAAAAGGGTTTTTGGCTGAGCTAACACTCCATCCTTTTGGTAAATGGATGATGCCAGTTAACTTAGTTTTAGAGGGTGTTAATCTTATAGCTAAACCCATATCACTGGGCTTGCGTTTATTTGGCAATCTTTATGCTGGCGAGATGATATTTATTTTAATAGCCTTAATGTTAACCTTCAGCTCAATATCTGTAGGTTTACTAGGGGTCGGCCTCCATCTAATATGGGCCCTTTTTCATATTTTGATTTTAGCCTTACAGGCTTTTATTTTTATGGTGCTAACCATTGTATATTTAGCAATGGCGCATGAAACAGAAGACCATTAGGTCTTTAATTTTTAGGAGAAAAGAATGGAACAATCACTTATATATATAGCTTCAGGTCTTATGATCGGTCTGGGTGCTGTTGGTGCGGCTATCGGAGTAGGCGTCTTGGGTGGAAAGTTTTTAGAAGGCGCGGCTCGTCAACCAGAGCTTATCCCAATGTTAAGAACTCAACTATTTATTGTTATGGGTCTTGTGGACGCCGTTCCAATGATTGGTGTTGGTTTGGGTCTATATTTAATGTTCGCTGCTTAAATAAAAGATGAATATTAACGCAACACTCTTAGGCCAAACTTTAGCGTTTGTTATTTTTGTAGCAATTTGCTGGAAGTATGTGTGGCCTCCAATCATTGCGATTATGGAAGAGAGAGAAAAGCGTATAGCTGATGGTTTAGAAGCAGCTAAAAAAGCAGATGACTCTCTTGAAGAGGCACAACTTGCATTTGATCAAGAAATGAACAAAGCAAAACTAGAGGCAGCTGAAATATTAGAAAAAGCAAACTCCAGGGCTTCACAGATTGTTGTTGACGCAACAACAAAGGCCGAAAATGAGGCTGAAAAAATTCTTACAGCTGCATCTAAGACCATTGAAAATGATGTCAACAAAGCCAAAGAAGAGTTAAGACAAAAAATGTCAGAGCTCATTATTGATACGTCAGAAAAAATATTAGGCAATGAAATCAGCCCTGATAAACATCAAGAACTTCTAAAAAAAGCAGCATCAGAGTTATAAAGCATGATTGAATTATCTCCACTTGCACGCCCTTACGCTAAAGCTGTATTTTCTGCAGCCTTAGATGCTGGTACACAAATGGAGGTAGCAGAGCAACTTGAACTATTGTCTGCGGTATCACAAACCAATGAAGTCTCCGGTTTGATTGAGGATCCAGAGCTTTCGAAAGAAAAAATTGCTAGAACAATTATTAATATCACAGAAGGAGAGATAGGAGAATTGACAAAAAAAATGCTTGAACTCCTGGCAGAAAACAAGAGACTTAATTTGGTTGCAGCAATCAACTTAAGCTATCAAGAACTGTTAGAGCAGCATAACAAAACCAGTTCAATTATTGTGAATGTTGCCAACCAACCCTCAGACGATAACAAGAAAATAATCGTTGAAAAGCTGCTCGCAGCTCATGGCGAGGGTTCAAATATTGAATTTTCAGAGGATCCGTCAATTATGGGCGGGTTATCTATAAAAATCGGAGATGAAACTCTGGATCTTTCCATAAGAGGCAAGGTCAAAAAATTAGTAAACCAATTAAATTTTTAAGGTGAAAAAATGAGCCAATTAAATCCATCAGAAATTTCCAGCGTATTAAAGGAAAAAATATCAGGTCTTGATCTCTCTGCTGAAAGAAAAAACGAAGGCATTATTGTTAGTGTCTCAGATGGTATTGTTCGCATCCATGGCATGGGAGATGTTATGTATGGTGAGCTTATCGAGTTTGAAAGTGGGGTTTTAGGCTTAGCGCTGAACCTTGAGCAGGATTCTGTGGGTGCCGTAGTTCTTGGTGATTACCTTGGCTTAATTGAGGGTCAAAAAGCGGTTTGCACAGGAAGGATTCTAGAAGTCCCAGTTGGAGAGGCTTTGCTTGGGAGAGTGGTTGACGCACTAGGCGCACCGATCGACGGCAAAGGAGAAATCAAAGCCACAGAAACAGCCCCTGTTGAGGTTGTGGCTCCAGGAGTTATTGCTAGACAATCAGTAGATCAACCCGTTCAAATCGGTTTGAAAGCAGTCGATGCCATGGTTCCAATTGGAAGAGGGCAGAGAGAGCTAATTATTGGCGACAGACAAACAGGAAAAACTGCTGTTGCCGTAGATGCAATTATCAACCAAAAAGGAACAGGCATTAAATGTATCTATGTTGCTATTGGACAAAAACAATCAACAGTTGTTAATGTGGTGAAAAAATTAGAAGAACATGGCGCTTTAGAACACACCATTGTGGTTTCAGCCTCTGCATCTGACCCAGCACCAATGCAATACCTTTCTGCATATTCAGGCTGCTCAATGGGAGAATATTTTAGAGACAAGGGAGAGGATGCTCTAATTGTTTATGATGATCTTTCCAAACAAGCTGTTGCATACAGACAAGTATCTCTTCTATTAAAAAGACCCCCGGGAAGGGAAGCATACCCTGGAGATGTTTTTTACCTTCATTCAAGATTGCTAGAAAGAGCCGCTAGAGTTAATGCGGATTATGTAGAAAAAGCTACCAATGGAAAAGTAAAAGGTAAAACTGGATCATTAACAGCATTACCAATCATTGAAACGCAGGCTGGAGATGTTTCTGCCTTTGTTCCAACAAATGTTATCTCGATTACCGATGGGCAAATTTTCTTAGAAACAGATTTGTTTAATTCGGGTGTAAGACCAGCCATTAATCCAGGAATTTCTGTTTCAAGAGTGGGTGGTGCAGCACAAACAAAAATCATGAAAAAATTAAGTGGTGGAGTGAGAACCGCTCTTGCACAGTATCGAGAGCTTGCAGCCTTTTCCCAGTTTGCATCTGATTTGGATGAGGCAACGAAAGCGCAGCTTGCAAGAGGCATAAGAATTACAGAACTGATCAAGCAAAAACAATATGCTCCGATGAGTGTTGCACAACAATCTTTAAGTATTTTCGCTGCTGATAGAGGGTATATGGATGATGTGGAAGTAGAAAAAATTGGAAGCTTTGAAGAGGCTCTTCATAGCTACTTTACTTCTGAAAAATCGGATCTAGAAAAAAGCATCAATGATACAGGCGACTGGAACGACGACATTGAAAAACAATTCACTGAAGTTGTTGAGCAATTTAAGAAAACCCAGACATTTTAATTTTAGAGAATAATGGCCAACACTAAAGAAGTAAGAAAGCAGATTGCGAGCATTAAAAGCACGCAAAAGATTACTTCGGCTATGGAAATGGTTGCTGCCAGTAAAATTAAAAAAACCCAAACAGAGATGCAATTAGGCAGGCCCTATTCTCAAAAGATTAAAGAAGTGATCTCGCATATAGCAACCTCTAGTTCTGAGTATTCACATCCATTTTATGAGCAAAGGGAAGCACAGAAGGCGTGTTTTATTGTTGTCAGCTCTGATAAGGGCTTATGTGGGGGTTTAAATATTAATCTTTTTAAAAATGTTGTTAGCAAGGCAGCTGAACTAAAAGCTCAAGGCATAGAATCAAATTTTGCTCTTATTGGTGTTAAAGCTTCCAGCTTCTTTAAGTCTGTTGGGGGTAATGTCGTTGCCAATGTTCAAAAACTAGGCGACAAACCTGACCCAGATGCTTTAATTGGACTAACCAAGATAGTCCTCGACCTTCATAGGAATGGTGAGATAGATCAAGTGTACTTATGTGGCAATAATTTTGTTAACACCATGACACAACAACCAAATGTTCAGCAGCTAATACCCCTACCTGCAGAAACAGGTGATGAGCTAACTTCAACTCATTGGGATTACATTTATGAGCCTGAAGCACAAGAATTATTAGAAGGCTTGATGACAAGATACATTGAGTCGCTAATTTATCACGCTGTCATTGAAAACAGCGCATGCGAACAAGCAGCAAAGATGCTAGCAATGAAAAACGCTACTGAAAATGCTGGTGATTTAATTAAAGAATTAGAACTTTTATACAACAACGTAAGACAAGCAGCCATTACTCAGGAATTATCTGAGATAGTTGGTGGAGCGGCTGCGGTTTAAGGAGAAAGAAATGAGCAATGGTTTAATAACACAAATTATCGGAGCGGTTATTGATGTTGAATTTGAGAAAAACAATATTCCAAAAGTCTATGAGGCGATAAATATATCAGAGACAGGCACAGTGCTGGAAGTCCAACAGCAGCTTGGAGATGGCATTGTGAGAGCAATTGCAATGGGTACAACCGAGGGCTTAAAAAGAGGCTTAACAGTTGAGCGAACCAATGCACCCATCTCAGTCCCAGTTGGAGAAAAAACATTGGGCAGAATTATGGATGTTCTTGGAAATCCAATTGATGAGTGTGGACCTATCGGTGCGGCAGAAAACATGCCAATTCATAGAAAGCCACCAAGCTACATGGACCAATCTTTGTCTGATGATTTGCTTGAAACAGGCATTAAGGTGATTGATTTAATTTGTCCATTTGCCAAAGGTGGAAAAGTGGGGCTCTTTGGTGGAGCTGGTGTTGGCAAAACAGTGAACATGATGGAGCTGATTAATAATATTGCAACCGAGCATTCAGGTTTATCAGTTTTCGCTGGAGTTGGAGAGAGAACTCGAGAGGGCAACGACTTCTATTTTGAAATGCAGGAGTCAGGTGTTGTGAATGTAGAAAAACCAAGCGAGTCAAAAGTTGCGATGGTATATGGACAAATGAATGAGCCTCCTGGAAACCGATTAAGAGTTGCTTTAACAGGTCTCACCATGGCCGAGAAATTTAGGGATGAGGGCAGAGACGTACTGTTATTTATTGACAACATTTACAGATATACTCTTGCAGGAGTTGAGGTGTCAGCCTTGCTTGGAAGGATGCCTTCAGCTGTTGGATATCAACCCACACTTGCTGAGGAGATGGGAGCATTGCAAGAAAGGATTACCTCAACTAAAGATGGATCTATAACTTCCATTCAAGCAGTTTATGTTCCAGCCGATGATTTAACCGACCCTTCACCAGCTACAACTTTTGCTCATTTGGATGCCACAGTTGTTTTGTCTAGACAAATTGCGGAACTAGGAATTTATCCCGCAGTGGATCCTTTGGATTCAACCAGCAGACAGCTAGACCCATTGGTGGTTGGAGAAGAACATTATAATGTTGCTCAAGGTGTTCAAGGTGTTTTGCAGAAGTACAAAGAGTTAAAAGACATCATTGCTATTTTGGGCATGGATGAATTATCTGAAGAAGATAAATTGGCAGTATCCAGAGCTAGAAAAGTAGAGAGATTTTTATCTCAACCATTTACAGTTGCTGAAGTATTCACAGGTTCTCCTGGTAAATACGTAAAACTTGAGGACACCATTAAATCATTCAAAGGCATTCTTGCCGGAGACTATGACGATCTTCCAGAACAAGCTTTTTATATGGTTGGTACCATCGAAGAAGCGGTTGAGAAAGCAAAAACTTTATAAAGATGTCTACGATTAAAGTCAGCATAGTTTCATCGAGTGAAGAAATTTATTCTGGCGAAGGAACCATGGTTTTTGCTACTGGCTCACTTGGCGAAATAGGTATTGCGCCAGGCCACACTCCCTTATTAACTGGTCTAGCTCCAGGCCCTGTAAGAGTGCAGAACGGTGCTGAAGAAAAAACCTTTTTTTGCTCAGGTGGCTTCATTGAAATACAGCCAGATATAGTTACTTTTCTTTCGGATACTGCAGAGCGAGCGGAGTCTATGGACGAAGCTGAGGCTATCAAAGCCCAAGAACTGGCTGAAAAAAACATGCATGATAGAGAGTCAGAATTAGATTATACAAAAGCAGCTGCTCAGCTTGCAGAAGCTGCGGCTCGCATCAAAACCATTCAAAAATTAAGAAAAAACAAGTAAGGTACTTGTATCAAGCTTAATTCGTTATTGCGTTGAATATTCATACAATTATCCTTGCAGCAGGCAAGGGCACCCGAATGAACACAAATCTTCCAAAGGTTATGCAGCCGCTTGGGGGGCAGACTCTTATCTCTCATGTTATCAATACAGCCAAGGCAAGCAGCGAAAATATAACTGTGGTGGTTGGCCACAAAAAAGATCTTTTGAGGGAGCACATAGCTGCCATTGATCCAAAGATTAAAATAACAGATCAAGACGAGCAGCTGGGAACAGCACACGCGGTAAAAACAGCGGCACACATGATTCAAGACGATGAAAAAATACTTATTCTTTATGGTGATGTTCCCTTAATTAGTTCATCCACTATTGAATCTCTTATTTCTGCTCAACAAGAATGCACCCTTTTATCAATGCATCTATCAGATCCGACGGGTTATGGAAGGATCATGACAGATGATCAAAATAACGCCTTAAAAATTATTGAACAAAAAGATGCATCGGCAGAGGAAGTCCTAATACATGAAGTATTTACAGGTATTTTGCTAATCAACGGCAGTCTATTAAAAGCATCATTGGAAGAAATTAACAATCAAAACGCTGCCAATGAATACTACTTAACCGACCTTGTTGAGATACTTTCATTAAAAGGGGTTAAAATAAACTGCATTCAAGCCAATCCTACTGAAGTAGTGGGAGCAAACAATAAAAAAGAATTGCATGAGCTGGAAGCAATACTAAGAAATATGAGCGCTGAAAAACTACTAGATCAAGGCATTACACTTTTAGATGCATCGCGCGTTGATGTGCGTGGTGAAGTGGTGGCTGGAAAAGACTGTTCGGTTGATGTGAATGTTATTTTTGAAGGCAAAGTCAGCCTTGGTGAAAATGTAATCATTAAATCGAATGTTGTGCTGCAAGATGTTGCCATTGGTGACAATTCTATTATTGAATCGTTCAGTCACCTTTCATCAGCAACAGTTGGTTCAAATTGCAACATTGGCCCATATGCGCGCTTGAGAGAAGGCTCTGAAATCGGAGACAATGCCAAGATCGGTAATTTCGTTGAAACCAAAAAAACCAGACTAGGCGATGGAGCTAAGGCCAATCATCTCGCTTACCTTGGCGATGCTGATATTGGCAGCAAAACAAACATTGGAGCTGGAACCATTACTTGTAACTACGATGGAACCAATAAACATAAAACAACCATTGGCGAGGAAAGTTTCATCGGAACTAACTCCTCATTGGTGGCACCTTTGAACATTGGTAAAGGTGCCTATGTTGGTGCTGGCTCTGTCATTACCAAGGATGTTCCCGACGAAGCCCTCGCAGTGGCGAGAGGTAAACAAGTCATTAAAGAAGACTGGGCAAAAAACAAAAAATAATATGTGTGGAATTATTGGAGCGGCATCATCTCGCAACGTTGGCAAGCTCTTGGTTCAAGGCCTCCACAAAATGGAATACCGTGGCTACGATTCAGCTGGCATAGCGCTCCATCAAAAAGATAGCATCTTTAATTTAAGAACTTTGGGCAAAGTTAGTTTGCTTGAAGAGGGCATGATTGCAGAAAAGCCAAAGAGCAAGTTAGGCATCGCGCACACTCGCTGGGCAACCCATGGTAAGCCTTCAGAACAAAATGCACATCCGCATGCATCTAGTGGAGAGGTTCATATCGTTCACAACGGAATCATAGAAAATTACCTTGAGCTCACTGAGCAACTTATTGCCGACGGCTACACTTTCAACTCTGAGACCGATTCAGAGGTGATAGCCCATTTATTGCATAAACATCTTAAAAATTCTGACGATCTTTTGACTGCTATGCATGAAGCTGTCAAAGAACTGGATGGCGCATATGCTATAGCAGCAATTCACATCAATGAAAAAAACAGGTTAGTTGTTGCTAGAAACAAAAGCCCACTTTTAATCGGGGTTGGATTGGAAGAAAACTTTGCTGCCTCAGATCCCCTAGCTCTTTCTCAATTAACCAATCAGTTTGTCTTTTTAGAAGACGGAGATGTGGCTGAAATAACCAAACAAAGTTATAAAATTTTTGACGGCATAGATTCAGAAGTGACAAGAGACGTGACTGAAATTGACATAGCAATAAACGCTGTTACCAAAGGTGAATATTCTCACTTTATGGAAAAAGAGATCTATGAACAACCTGATGCGGTTGCCAATACCATTAATGGAAAATTGGGTGAGGATGATGTTTTAGACAATATCTTTGGTCTTGGCTCCTCAGAAATTTTTAGCAAAGTTAAACGAATTCAGTTTGTTGCATGCGGAACAAGCCTGCATGCTGGCAAAGTTGGCAGGTTCTGGTTTGAGAAAATAGCAAAAATTCCATGCTACGTAGATTTTGCCAGTGAATATCGTTACAGAGATCCATTGGTTGAAGACGGCACCTTGTTTGTAACCATTTCACAATCTGGTGAAACTGCCGATACCCTCGCAGCTCTAAGATATGCTCAAGAAAAAGATTATTTAAGCACCCTTTCAATTTGCAATGTGCCAACCAGTTCTTTGGCAAGAGAATCAAAGCACGTGTTATTTACCAACGCCGGTCCAGAAATTGGCGTTGCCTCTACTAAAGCTTTTACCACTCAGCTTGCGGGGCTGATGCTACTGGCTATGTCGATTGCAAAAAGTCTAGATACAGATAAAGAGTTAAGAAAAAACCTAGCGGCAGAACTAAGAGCACTGCCTGAAGTAATCAAAGAGACCTTAAAACTCTCTGATGAAATTCTTGAAATCGTACCCAATATTGCTGATAAGCATAATGCTCTATTTTTGGGCCGCGGCATGTTTTTTCCAATTGTTCAGGAAGGCGCATTAAAACTAAAAGAAATCTCATACATTCATGCTGAAGCCTATCCAGCAGGAGAACTAAAACATGGCCCCCTTGCATTGGTTGATGATCAGATTCCAGTGGTTGCACTTTCACCTGAAAATACTCTTACCGAAAAGCTTGTCTCTAACTTAGAAGAAGTGAAAGCCAGGGGCGGAACCTTGTATGTCTTTGGTGGCGGCAATTCAAAAATTAACATTGAAAGTGGAGCCTTTATCCAAATGCCAGAGTGCAGCGAATTACTTGCTCCAATCATTTATACCATTCCACTTCAAATCCTTGCCTATCAAGTTGCATGTCAAAGGGGCACAGACCTTGATCAGCCTAGGAACTTAGCTAAGTCAGTCACTGTCGAGTAAGTTCGAACAGTGATTTCTTACTTCTAAAAAATATACAAACCTTATACACATTAGAACCTTAAAAAACCTATATGTGTTTTTTTAAAGTATATAATTAGA
>JBJLIA010000037.1:0-39221 GCA_045564035.1 Gammaproteobacteria bacterium
AGAGATCGAAAACATAACAAAACTTTTTAAAAACTTGTCGAAAAAAGAAAAGGTTGTTTTAAGCTTCGAGCTGCCAATAGATATCATAAGATCATCTGAATATCTTACTCATCCAGTCTTTCACCTATATCGAACTGAAACAGAAATGCTGAGATATATCAGAAAACTCTGCGATAAAGACATTGCTTTGGATCGAGCAATGATTCCGTTAGGTTCATGCACCATGAAATTAAATGCCACATCTGAAATGATCCCTGTTGGTTGGGAAGAATTCTCCAATATTCATCCTTTTGCTCCTTATGATCAAACAGCTGGTTATAAAATTTTAATAAATGATCTTGAGGCTAAGCTCTCCGAGATAACGGGTTATTCAGCTGTATCTTTACAACCAAATGCAGGCTCTCAAGGAGAGTATGCTGGCTTATTAGCAATCGATGCCTTTCATCGAGGTAATGGCGATCAGCAAAGAAAGATATGTTTAATTCCTGAATCTGCTCATGGTACAAATCCTGCGTCTGCGCAAATGGCTGGCATGAAAGTGATACCAATCAGTTGTGATAAAAAAGGTAATATTAATTTAGAGGATCTTGGTGATAAGGCTTCTAAGTACTCTAAAGAGTTGGCTGCAATTATGATCACCTATCCTTCAACACATGGAGTCTTTGAGACAACCGTGACCGAAGTATGCAAGATCATTCATGATCATGGTGGAAAGGTTTATATTGATGGAGCCAACTTGAATGCAATGGTTGGATTGTGTAAACCCGGTAAGTTCGGGGGCGATGTGTCTCATCTCAATCTGCATAAAACATTCTGCATTCCTCATGGTGGAGGTGGGCCAGGTGTTGGTCCCATTGGTGTTGCAGAAGATTTGATTGCTCATTTGCCATCAGATCCTTTGGCATATGAGCCATCATCAAAGAATGTTGGACCAATTTCAGCAACAAATTTTGGAAGCGCTTCCATTCTCCCGATCAGCTGGATGTATATTCAAATGATGGGAGCAGCCGGTCTAAGAAGAGCAACACAAGTAGCAATTCTAAGTGCAAATTATATAGCACAAAAATTAAGCCCTCACTACAACATCCTATACACAGGTAAAAATGGCTTAATTGCGCATGAATGTATTATTGATATCAGACCATTTAAAGAGTTGTGCGGGGTTGAGGTTGATGATATTGCGAAGCGATTAATAGATTTTGGATTTCATGCGCCAACTATGTCTTTTCCTGTTCCTGGCACTTTAATGATTGAGCCAACTGAAAGTGAATCGTTGGCCGAGCTGGATAGATTTATTGAAGCTATGATTTGTATTCGTTATGAAATCACACAAGTTGAAGATGGAACATACTCTATTGAAGAAAGCCCTTTAAGAAACGCTCCGCATTGTGCTGAAAAAGTTATCAGTGATGACTGGCAACAAAAATATTCTCGTTCAGTAGCCGCTTATCCTGTTGATCTAAAGGGTAGAAATAAATATTGGCCTCCGATAGGAAGAGTCGATAATGTCTATGGAGACAAGAATTTGATGTGCTCTTGCCCTTCCATGTCAGATTACCAAGAAGAAAGCTAAATTATTGGTAAATAGATTACTTCCCAGCCCCTTTTATTAGAGATTGACTCAAGCTTTATATCAGGGTTGACAGCCTTTGGAAATTCAACAGCTTCCATTAATGGTAAGTCATTGATAGAGTCTGAATAAAATGTTACTCCAGAAAAACTATCGTATTGATGGGCTTGCATCCAGTTTTCTACTAATTTTAACTTTCCCACCCCCAGTGCTGATGGTGGGATGAATTCACCTGAGCATTTCTTATCTTCAAATTTAACCCTAGTGCCAATAACATTTCTTATGTCGAGTCTTTGAGCTATCGGCTTCACAATTAACTCATTTGTTGCACTCGCAAGTAATATTGTGTCCCCTTTATCATGATGATTATGAATCAATTTAAGAGCAAAAATATTAATCATGGGCTCAATTATTGTCTCCACAAAAGGTAATATTATTTCGTTGATCTCATTTTGTGTCTTGCCTGCATAGGGCTTTAAGGCAAAATTCGTATATTGATTAAAATCTAATTGGCCTTGTTGATAGTCTTTTATGAATTCATCATTTTTTAACTTAGCGGCTTCATTCAGCAGATTTATATCTACCAAGTAATTAATCATCGAATAATCTGAATCACCGTTTAGAATGGTATTATCTAAGTCGAAAATTGCTAAATCAGGCTTGCTCATAAGGAGTTAATCTAACATGAATGATAAATCTTATAGAAAAAATGTTGGCTTAATTGTTTTAGATCAAGAGAATCGGCTGCTAATCTGCAGAAGAAAAGGAAAGAAAACCTGGCAATTCCCTCAAGGCGGAATTGATACTGGTGAATCTCATGCCAAAGCTGCGTATCGGGAACTATTTGAAGAGGTGGGCATTAAGAGGAATCAAGTTAAGATTATTCAAAAAAGTAAGCATTGGTACCACTACGATTTGCCTGATAAATATAAGCCAAGGCCCAAAAGTTTAAAAAATTTTAAGGGTCAAGTACAAAAGTGGTACATGCTAAAAGCTATTGCAGATCTTGAAATAAACCTCTTAAATGAAATACCTCAAGAATTTGTAGAATACAAATGGTCGACCTATTGGCATTCTTTGGCTAGTGTTGTGCCATTTAAACGTGATGTTTATAGAAGCGTCTTATCTGAGTTTTTACCAAAATACATTCAACTCCATCATGATTGAAATTGTCATTTATCTTTTACTGGGTGCATGTACGGGCTTTCTTGCGGGTATGTTTGGAATTGGTGGGGGTAGCATATTGGTTCCGTCCCTTATTTTTATTTTTTATAGCATGGGTTTTGAGAACTCTGTTATCGTACTTATGGCAATAGGCACATCGCTGGCAAGCATATTTTTTTCTGCTATTTCCTCTGCTCTCTCTCATCACAAGAGAAAGAGTGTTGAATGGCCATTAGTTTCACCCCTATCTCTAGGTATGATTTTAGGTGCTCTTGTTGGAGCTGGATATGCAGCAACTCTTTCAAATGAAAATTTAAAATGGATTATTACAATTTTCTTAATTGTCATCGGTATAGAGATGATCCTAGGATTCACACAGACTCTCGCAAAGAAAGATAAAGGCATGATCTCTCTATCTAAATCTATCGCTCCATTGCATGGCTCCTGGATAGGATTTTTATCTTCAATTATTGGCATTGGAGGCGGCTCATTTACAACTCCTTTAATGATTGTAGGAGGCTATAATATTCGTAAAGGAATTGGAACTGCTGCAGCTTGTGGGGTTCCCATTGCTGCTGCTGGAGCAATTGGATATATGTATTATGGGCAAGTCGCTAACACAAACCTCCCCTCTGGAGCTTTTGGTTATGTGTTTTGGCCAGCCGTTCTCTCTATTTCATTAGCGAGTATTTTTACGGCTAAACTTGGAGCTAATTTTAGTCACTCTGTTTCTGAAAAAACTCTTAAAGTATCCTTTGGTATATTTCTAATTGTGGTTGGAATTTTGGTGATAGTAAATTGATTATCGAGCTATCAGATTTCTTTAATAACCCGAGCTTAATAGAAATTGGATGGCTTAGAATTCAATATTATGCTTTGACCTGGGTCCTTTCAGCAATCCTCATTTTTCAATATCTTAAAAATCACCGTATTATTGGAGAATTACAATTAACCACTGATCAAGTAAATGATATTGTTTTTTTGTATGGGCTAATATTTGGTGCCATGCTTGGCGGCAGATTTGGCTACATGTTTTTCTATGGCCTAGATCAATTGGCATCTAACCCACTAAGTTTATTTTTTATATGGGAGGGTGGGTTAAGCTTTCATGGCGGTTTAATTGGGGTTATTGTCAGTTTGTATGCCTACTCTTATCAGCATAGGGTGTCTTTTCTTAGACTAGCTGATTCTATTTGTGCAGCTATGCCAATAGGACTCGGCTTGGTAAGAATTGGAAATTTTTTGAATGGAGAACTTTATGGCAGACCTACCGATGGAACCTGGGGTTTTATTTTCCCCACAGATCCATATGGCTTCACAAGACACCCTTCTCAGCTTTATGAAGCATTTTTTGAGGGTTTATTTCTCTTTGTTTTGCTTATGCTTATTAGTTCAAAAAATAGCAAACATGGGGTCATTAGCGGAAGTTTCTTATTGGCTTATGGATTAATAAGATTTTTTATTGAATACTTTAGACAGCCTGATTCTCACATGGGTTATGTTGCATTACAATTAAGCATGGGCCAACTTCTAAGCATCCCCATGGTTATAATTGGGCTCATATTACTAACAAAATCATTAAGAAAAAATGAAGCAATATCTTGAGCTTTTAGACTATATTTTGCAACATGGTGAAGATCGTGGGGATAGAACTGGAACAGGCGTTATTTCATCTTTTGGTCATCAGATTCGTTTCAATCTTGAGGATGGCTTTCCAGCAGTTACAACTAAATCACTTGCATGGAAGGGAGTTGTATCAGAGCTATTATGGTTTTTAGAAGGCTCCGATGATGAACGCAGGCTCGCAGAGATCAGATTTCAAAAAGATAGGTCTGAGCTAACCGATTTAAGTAAATTTTCAACCATTTGGACTGATAATGCAGACAATCAAGGCATTGAGCTTGGCTATGAAAATACCGAAACTACTAAAAAACTGGGTCCAGTATATGGCGTCCAATGGAGAAATTGGGGAGGTGTTGATCAGATTGCAAAACTCATAACTGATCTTCAATCGAATCCTAATGGGCGTAGGCACATATTAAGTGCATGGAATGTTGAAAAGCTTGATTCTATGGCATTGCCTCCATGCCATGTTATGTCTCAATTCTATGTTTCAAAAAGTGGTCGGCTTTCATGTCAAATGTATCAAAGAAGCGCGGATATGTTTTTAGGTGTGCCATTTAATATTGCAAGCTATGCGTTGCTGCAGTCTATTATAGCCAATATCTTAAATTTAATACCAGGTGAATTCGTTCATACATTTGGAGATGCTCATATATATAAAAACAGTATTGAACAAGTCAAAGAGCAACTTACCAGAGAGCCCAAGAAACTTCCAAAATTAATGATGCCAAATCTTGAATCAATTAATGCCCTGAAAAATTGTACTGTTAATGACTTTGTATTAGAGGGATACGAATCTCATTCAGCCCTCAAGGCTCCAATGGCAATATAGATTAATGATTATTTCTCATTTAGTTGCTCTTTCCAATAATTATGTAATAGGAGTGAATAATGATCTTCCTTGGAAGCTTAAAAAAGATCTTCAACACTTTAGTGCCTACACTCAAAACAAAGTAATTGTCATGGGAAGAAAAACATTTGAATCAATTGGGAGGCCACTGCCAAATAGAAAAAATATAGTGATCTCATCTACTTTGAATACTCAAGCAGGGGTAGAGGTAGTGCCCTCTTTGGATCAAGGAATTGAAGTGGCAGGAAAGTGGAATCAAGATAATGCAAAAACTACAGAAATCGTATTAATTGGGGGCGGTTATGTCTTTGAGGAAAGTAAAAACATAGTCAACAAACTTGTTTTGACAAGGGTAGATTGTGAGATTGATGGAGATATTTTTTATCCTCAAATAGATTTAAGCAGCTGGAAAAAAATCTCAACTGAATCTTTCAAACAAGACGATGATAATGAGTACGCTTTTTCTATAGAGACGTATTTAAAAAACTAGGAACTTTTAGCTTTTGCTTGAGATTGCTGAATAAAATCTCTTCTTAGAGCAAGATTCTTTACTCTCACTTCTTCATTTTCAGCATACTTGATCCATGAGTTGGCTGTCTTTTTTATACGCTTATCCTTATCTCTAGCAGCTGCTCTGAATTGCTTTTTTGCTTCATCAAAATTTTCTAATTCAAAGTGAGCTTGTCCTAAAACTAATTGAGCTTGAGATCTACTTTTGACTTTCGCTTTCTTTAGGCCCGCTTCAATTGCTCTGATTGAATCTTTAATTCTATCTTCAAACAGATACAGATTACCTAGGAGCACATATGTATCGCCCTCTTTTGACATTTTGGCCGCCTTTTCAAGAACAGGAATCGCCATATCGATTTCCTGTGCCATTCTCCAGGAATCAGCTAAAAGTTTTAAGTTCTTTTCTGTATCTTTTAAAACTGGAACTAGTTCTTCTTTCTTGGTTTCTTTATTTTCGATAAGAACTTTTTTATTTTGTCCAGCTACAAGAACTTGAGCAGCCCAATAAGGATTTTTGCTAATTAAAAGCAGTTGAGCCAAAGCAAGATACTCGCCCTCTTTATCTAGAAGGTCTTTATCAAAAGCAGCCTTAAGAGTGATCATATAGTCCTCTTCTCTGTCCATTTGCTGATAGGTACCACCCAGCTGCAAGAAATAAAGTTTCTTGGGGTAGTAGTTTACTAAGATTTCGTAAATGCCCAACTGTTGTTCTAAAGAATATGCAGCGCTGATAATTTTTCTATCTTTTAGTTCATTAAAGCAAGCTGCAAGCAGCACATACCAATTCTCTCTTGGACGGTAACCTTCTTCTTCTGCAAGACTAATAGCTTCTTCCATGGAAGATCTTGCTCTAACATAATCTTCTTTTTGAAAATATGCAGATGCGAGAAGATAGTAAGACTGTGCAGTTACAGTTTCAACCTCATCCATCCATTGAAGGATTAGCCGAATTCCTTTATCCCAGTTTGCTTTAACTAAATTTAATTGTGCAAGGGTTAATAAAGAGGCTGTTCTTAAAGGTATGGTTGCCTCAGGTTCTTTGAGCAGTTGCTCATAGGCATACATAGCTTGATCATAATCTTCATCACTAAAATATATGTATCCCCAATAATTCCACATAACAGATCGGTCATAGCTTTTTAGCTCAGACCTAATATTTAAGAGTTCCGTCAGAATTCTTTTAGCTTCTTCCCAATCAGGGTCATCCTCTTCTTTTTCAATAAACTTACCTTTATTATCAGGATCGGGTACTTTGACAGTTTTCTGTCTTTCAAGCGCCTCAACAACTTTAACTACTTTTTTTGCAGTTTTTGAGGTTAGGACTCTTGCCTTTTTATAAGTTTGTTTTTTTTCCGTTTTGTTATTTGAATTGCTTTGCGCAGTCAAATCGAATGGACTAAATGCAAAAGCTGAAATAACAACTAATGAGATTATGCTGCTAAGATAATTTTTCATTAATCTTCCTCAAGAATAAAGGTAAATTTATGTGGAACATCATCAACTCTTACAGCCTTTCCATCAACAATCTTGGGTTTATATTTAAGCTTAAGAGATGCTCTTGATGCTGCTGAATTAAATATGGAACATGGTCGAAAAACAGTATCGGGATTAGTTGGATCACCACAAGCCCCTTCTAGAGGTTTTGCATTTTCAACTGTTCCAGTTTCAGTGATTGTGAAAGTAACAATTGCAAAGCCCATGATTCCACGTTCTTGAGCTCTCCTTGGGTAAATGGGCGTAACTTTAAATAATGGTATGTACTCACCGTCTCTAAAAAATGACCCACTGCCTGCAAAATTGGCTTTGGGTTTTGGCAGACTTACATCAACGCCAGTAAGGGGAGCAAGATCTAGTTCAGGTTGAGCTATATCTTCCGGTTGCTCTTCAGGCTCTTCTGGTTTTTCAACATCATCAAACATTGTATCAATATCTCTATCGGGCATGATAACGTCACCAAGTTTCCTTGAATTATCAGTCGGGATGGTATTGTCACCCAAATTTATTAAAGCAACCATAAGAAAGAATAAGCCAAGGGTAATAAACGCTGCAAAGCCTGAGCCGGCTAGATATTTATTATAGTTAAATGCTTTTAGATATAACGCTGCAATTGGACCAAAAACCTTTGCAATAATTTGGTTAAAGGAATTTATGCTATTTGCAGCCGTATTCAATTTATTCTCTATTTAGGCTCAGATGCAAGTGAGATGTTATAAACGCCTGCCTCTCTCGAGCCATCCATAACTTTAATAATGGTATCAGCCTCAGCTTTTTCATCTGCCTGAATTACGACAGACCCCTGAGGGTTATCAGCAAGTAATTTAACCACATTAGCTTTGACTTGCCTTGCATCAATTCTTCTTCCATCCATCCATATTTCACCAGATGCTCCAACTGCAATTAGAATTGCTGCATTCTCTTGAGTTTCAGATGTATTGGATTCTGGTCTATTAATTTCTAAGCCAGGCTCTTTGATAAAATTTGCTGTAACAATGAAAAAGATCAACATGATAAATACGACATCAAGCATCGGGGTCATATTAATCTCTGCTTCTTCCTCTTGGACTGCACTTGAAATAGCGTTTCTTCTCACAATATTCTCCTATTAACTTTTAATTGTATCTTTAATTGATAATTCTTCTCTGTTTCTTGCTGAATTTAGATAGATGGTAGCAAAGACTCCAGAAAGAGCAGTTGTCATACCAGCCATAGTTGGAAGGGTAGCCTTGGAAACACCACCAGCCATTGATCTTGCGTCACCACCCCCAGTAAATGCCATTACTTGAAAGACCTCAATCATTCCAGTTACAGTTCCAAGTAATCCGAAGAGAGGAGCCAATGCAACACATGTATTAACAAGTGGAAGATATTTGTTTACTTCGATTTTTGCTTGAGAAATAAGCTTTTCTTTAATTTGTTCGGCCTTCCAAGTTGAATGATCTTCGATAGAGTCCCACTCGGTTTTTAGGGAAGTCATGTAAAGCTGATGTCCAGCATTAAAATACCATATTCTCTCTAGAATAATTGCCCACATAAATGCAGCTAAGATAGCAATTAACCATAAAACACTTCCCCCAGCAGACATAAAATCTCTGAGGGTGTTAAATGCTTCAGTAATTGCGTAAAACATTATCTAATTACTTTGAATCAGAGTGCTCTGCAACAATTCCTGTGCTTTGTTCTTCAAGAACATTAATGATTCCTCTTGCAGATGAATTAGCAAAAGAGTGTAAAAGTGTTGTTGGAATTGCAACTACCAGCCCTAAAACAGTTGTAACTAGAGCTTGTGAAATACCACCGGCCATAATCTTAGGATCGCCTGTACCAAATAAGGTAATCTGCTGGAAGGTCACAATCATACCTGTAACAGTTCCAAGTAATCCCGCCAAAGGTGCAACCACTGATATAATTTTCACGACTGGAATTCCTCTTTCAATCGCCGGTCTTTCTGCCATTATTGCTTCTGCAAGACGGAGTTCAAGTGTTTCAATATCCTTGCCCATGTGCTCTTCACCAACTGCAAGCACTCTGCCCAAAGGATTAGATTTATCATGAGTTTTTGACTTAGCCTGTTTGGCTACTGCAACACTCATAGTATATAAAGTAAACAACTTCCAAAATGCTATAGCAATACCAAATATACCAACAAATATAATTATGTAACCGACTTCTCTACCCTGATTAACTCTTTCCATTAAGCTTGGATTTTGAATTAAGTTAGCTAGCAAGCTTCCGCCAACAGGGCCAGTAGGATCTACTCCAAACTTTACAACTTCACCAACATCAGCCTTAGAAAGTTTTTTTGCTGAACTAACATAACGACCTTCAGGCTGTTTCCCTAGAAACGCGTATTGACCTTTGCTGCCAATATATTCTAAATATTTGCCATCACATATAGCATTATAGAGACCTACTCTGGTGACGCTACACTCTATTGATTCACCATCAAGGGTAATAACATTAGCGTTGAAAGAAACAACTTCTGAACCCGCAACCATCTCTCTTTGAAGCTCATACCATAAGCCTTCTAATTCTCTAATAGTTGGAAGTTCTGTTGCGCTAGACATTTTAGAAGAAAGATTATTTAAGAATATTTCTCTGTCTCTGCCATACTGAGCAGAAGTTAATGAATCAGCAAAAATGGCACTAGCCTCTCCCGCAGAACTCTGCAAGTGACCGAAAAGTTCTACTAAAGAACCTAGTTCTTTTTTATAAGCAGCTTCCTTAACAACTAAAATAGCATCATTCTTCTTATATTCTGTTTCAAGCTCATCAGCAATTTTTTCTTGTCTGGCTAACTCTCGTTTTTCTCTAGCTAGCTTGGCAGCTTGTTGATTTTTATTAGCTAAAAAATCAGCCTCTCTTTGTGCATTGACAGTTTGCTCTGAGGTTCTACCTTCCTCAACTAATTGAAGCAATCCTTGAATTGTTGTCGGCTCTCCATCAGTATTTTCTTGAGCAACAAGAACAAAGGAGAAAGCTAGAGCGATAGTTAAAAATAGTTTATTTAAATTTTTCACGATGCATCTCCTCTAAAGACAACCGGCAGCATCATGATATCCATTGGTGCAAGTTTTTGAGCCATTCTTATACCATCTCTGACCTGAACTCTATAGCTTCCTGGAAGCTCTTCCCATGAACCTAATTCATTATCATAGTAGCCTGTTTGTCTTTCATCCTTAGTTTGAAAGAACATTCCAAGCCTTCCAACTCTCAAAATATTTACAACAACTTCCTGCCCATCTAATACGATTGTTTCATCATATGCATCAAGCTTTCTGCCATATTCAGCTTCAATATTGTAAGCCTCCAAAATTTGACGTACTTGCTCAGAGGCAGTCACTTTTGGATTAGATAGAGAAGCTCTTACAAGATCAAGTCTTTGCTTTCTTTCTTCAATATGAAATGGAGTATCAAGACTGACATACTTTTCAAGGCCCTCAAGCATTCTTTGTGCTAAAGGTGGAATCTGTCTCTGCATAACAACAACTTGAACAAGTTGCTCATCATACTTATCCATTAGATCAAGCTGGGCCTGAATTTGAATTCTTTTTTGTGCGTTATAAAGTTTCAATCCCTCAACTTGCTTCGAAACTACCTTAAACTCATTGATTAATTTATCAGTAGAAGACTCAGTAGTATCAATTTTTGCTTGTGATGTAGCAGAGAGCTGAGTGTTATCTCTTCCAACTTCTAAAACTAGTTCCATCTCTGAGGCGCTGACAAAAGTCGTCAACATAGTAAGAACTACTAGGTTTTTCTTTAACATTTTTTTTCTCCCTAGGAAAAATGGTTCACTAGTCTAACAGCGTAGTGAAATTATTCAAACTTTTTACAATGGGCAAATTGTACCTAATTTTGTACAAAATCGCCTCACAATGTAAGAAATAAAATATGGATAAAATATAACCATATTATCAAGAATTATTAAGTAAAAATTTTAGGTATGAGCTTGGGCGTATTTTCTTTATAGCTTTTATATGCATCAAGATGTCCCCATTTCTTGTGACCTCTGTACTCCAACATCCTCACTCCACTTACGTAAACCAAGAGTAAGTAAGAAAAGATGGGAGAGAAAATTGCTAGATAGTTCATTCCCTCAAATGTAGAAATGCCCATTACGGTAATACCTGTCCATAGGGTAATTTCTCCAAAGTAGTTTGGATGTCTGGATCTAGCCCATAGCCCTTCATTTATAAATTGATCCTTATTATCTGGAATTGATCTAAATGCAGTTTTTTGGTTATCAGCTATTACTTCAACTACAAAGCCTAAGATAAACAAGGCAAGTCCTAATATAAATACACTGTTTATAACTACGCCCGTTGGATTAGCAATTGCAACCAAAGCCGCAGATGAACATATAAATACCCACATGCCCTGCAATGTCCATGTCATAAAAAATTGAGAAAATGAAGTTTTAATAGAATCAAATCTTCCATCTTTTTTATCTTTATGAATTCTCATAAATAAGAAGGAGCCAAGCCTTACTGCCCACATAATAATTGCTGCACCTATAATCAGACTGCCAAGGTCAAGACTTTGAGAGCTATTAGTCGAATACAAGGCAAACAAAATGGCTGATATATATGTAAGGCTGCCGGTTAAATCATAAAATTTTTCTGTTTTAAATATAAAAGCTGGGAGATATGCAATCCACTGAATAACAAAAATCATAACCAAGAGATGGCCAACCAAGTTTACTCCTGATAGCTCAATACTATTAAAAGAAATTGCATCAGCATAAAGCTTAGTAAAAATAAAAACTCCAGCAGCAATAGTTAAATTAGTTAAGTGTTTCATCATCCCTCCCATCCGCATGTGCGTTCAGTATTTTGAATATCAAGCCAATCTTTTAATGGCTCATAATAGTTTAGCATCGATTTTCCACTTAACTCTCTGGTTCCAGTAAGCGCTTCCAATGCGGTTTGCCAATCTTTGCTTTGTCCCAGCGCGAGCATAGCTCTTAATTTCTCTCCAGCAATTTCATTGTCATATATTGAGCATTCATGAAGAGGCCCTTCGAATCCCATTTGGTTACATAGCGATTCATGAAATTGATATTGAAGAATTTTTGCCAAATAATATCTGGTGTAAGGTGTGTTCCCAGGAATATGATATTTTGCTCCTGGATCAAATGCATCAGCATCTCGATCACGAGGCGCACCAATTCCTTGATAAAACTCTCTTAGTTCCCACCAAGAACTATTTAACTCCCCTGGAGTTGTCTCACCTGTAAAAACTTTTGCCCTCCACTTATCTAGCATCAGGGTCCAGGGTACAGAAACAACACCATCAAGCGCTTGCTGCATTAATAATGATATTGGATCAGCATTTGCCTGTGTAGCTTCATCGTCAGTAACCATACCTATCTTTTGAAGATAATCTGGAGTGATTGATAGAGTTAATAGGTCGCCCACTGCCTCATGGAAACCATCATTTGCTCCGCTCTGAAAAATATCAGGTAGATGACTGTAGGCTTGGTAGTAAAAAATATGACCTAGTTCGTGGTGGATAACAGAAAAGTCTTCTGCATTCCTCTCAATACACATTTTAATTCTTAAATCATTAATATCTGAATTAAGATCCCAGGCAGATGCATGACAGACAACATTTCGATCTTGGGGTTTTATAAATAATGATCTTTCCCAAAAAGTATCAGATAAAGGCGCAAATCCAAGGGAAACAAAAAAGTTTTCAGCAATCTTTACCATTTCGATTTCATCAATGTCTTTTTCAATTAGTATATTGGTTAAATTGATCTGCGAGGAAGATTCACTGGTTTCAGGCTTATAGACAAGATCATATATATTTGACCAAGATTGTCCCCACATATTTCCCAAAACATGTGCGGGCAAATTTCCAGTTTTCGCTACAATTTCTTCCCCGTAATAATTTGATAGCTCATCACGGACATGACAATGCAAAGCATCATACAATGGCTTAAGTTCATCCCATACCCTGTCAGTTTCATCTAAGAATACATCTGCTGGCATATCATACTGACTAAACCATAAATCAGTTAAGCCGTTATAGCCCAAGTCATTTGCGCCTTGATTCCCAATTTCAACCATCCTTAAATACATATCCTTCATAGGCTTGCCAATATTTCTCCAGCCTTCCCAAGCTTTTAAAAGATCAGCGGGATTTCTTGAGCTATCAATAATGTTCTCAAATGCCTCAAGGTCATAACATTCATCATCTGCAAAACAATGCTGTCCGGTTCCATACATGGCGTCTAATGCGGCACTTATCGAAGAGATTTCTCCAGCCAACTCCTCATTTAATGGAGATGGCATCACAAATGAACTCTTTATGAGGTTAAGTTTTCTTCGATTTTTCTCTGAAACTAATACCCCATCGAAGGATGAAGCCTGTCGGGCACGCTCTAATGCAAGCAATTGATATCTTTTACCATAGTCTGCAACTACTTTCTGCGAATCATAAGTGATAAAATTAGCCCCTATCCAATAAGCTGAGCTTACAATAGGACCAAGAGTTTTATCTTCAAGCTCAACTCTTTGAAGAAATGCTTCTGCATCGGATTCAGTGAGAGCATTCGGTCCATCGCTTGAGCATGAGGAAAGAACTAAGATAGAAAGAAAAATAGTAGATAATAAAAATTTATACATTAAAACACCCCTGATAAATACAATAAGAGTTAATCACAATATGAAAATATCAACAAGCCAATTTAAAAACGGTCTGAAAATTATCATAAATGATCAGCCCTGCTCAATTCTAGAGCATGAATTTCATAAGCCAGGTAAAGGGCAGGCAGTTATGAGAGTAAAGTTTAGAAATTTAATTACTGGCAAAGTGGTTGATAAAACATATAAATCTGGTGAATCTGTAGAAGAGGCAGACATAATGACTTTGGAGATGAGTTATCTATATTCAGATGGAGAGCAATGGCATTTTATGAATTCTTCAACATATGAGCAGATTGGAATTAATCGAAATATTGTTGGCGATGCAAAAAAATGGATTATTGGTCAGGAAAATTGCGAAGTGGTAATTTGGAATGATGAACCTATTTCGGTTGAAGCGCCCCCATTTGTTGAATTGAGCATTGCAAAATCTGATCCTGGTATCAAGGGAGATACTGTATCTGGAGCAACAAAGCCAGCTGAATTAGAAACTGGAGTCACCATTCAGGTTCCATTATTTGTTGAAGAGGGAGAAAAAATCAAGGTAGATACAAGATCTGGTGAGTATTCGGGGCGCGTTTAGACTTTGTATAATCAAATTTTATCTTCGCTAAATGATTTTATTGAGAGCGACCTGTCGTTTGACTCGGATCAGAAGAAGACATTACTAAGAAAACATAAGCTGACCCTTACAGATTCTTTGCAAAAGGGCCACTGGACAACTAATCTATGTTTGATTGCATCTAATCTTGCAAAGAAGAATCCTCGAGATATAGCTTCAGCACTTATACCAAGACTAGAAAGTCTGCCTGGAGTGGCAACAATAGAATTAGCAGGTCCTGGTTTCATAAACATCTTTTTACGACGTGAAATATTTTTAAATCAACTAGATGATGCTCATATAAATCCACAGTCCTTCCTCGATCAATCTAATTCATCCAAAGAAAGAATACAGATAGAATTTGTTTCGGCTAATCCCACCGGCCCTTTACATGTAGGCCACGGGCGCGGCGCTGCCTATGGAGATGCAATCGGTCGAATTTTGCAGCGACTAGGGCATGAAATATCCAGAGAATATTATGTGAATGATGCTGGCAGGCAAATAGATATTTTGGCATGCAGTATCTTTTTAAGAAAATTTGAATGTTTTAAAGAGGACTCTTTTCCAAACTCTGCGTACAAAGGATCATACATTTTAGAAATTGCTAAAGGTATAGAGGTTGATCAAGTCATGGTCGAATCAGACAAAAAAAAATTAATAGATAAACTACCTGATGATGACGAAGAAAAAATAGATGAGTTAATTGAACGTATAAAAATTAATCATTCAAATAGTTGGTCATTAATAAGAGACTTTGGTCTGAGCTATGTAATTAAATCTATTAAAGAGGATTTAACTGAATTTAAAGTTATGTTTGATAACTGGTTTTTTGAATCTTCTCTGGGTGAGCTTGCAGATAAAAAATCAGAAATTTCTCAGGCACTTGCTCAAGTTAAAAAAGAGCATGCCTATGAAAAGAATGGTGCTGTTTGGTTAGAGTCTACTAAATTTGGCGATGATAAAGATCGGGTCATTATTCGAGAGGATGGAAGAGGCACCTATCTATCGGCTGATTTGGCTTATCACAGAAACAAATTAGATAGAGGATTTAATACCATTATAAATGTTTGGGGCTCAGATCATCATGGTTATATTAAAAGAATTGAAGCAACCATTGAAGCCATGGGTTATAACAAAAAACAAATGCAGGTTCAGCTTGTTCAATTTGCCAACCTTCTTGAAAATGGTTCAAAAATTAAGATGTCTACTCGAAGTGGAAATTTTTACACACTGAAACAATTAATTGATGATATTGGACCTGATGCATCAAGATTCTTTTATCTATCTAAACAAGCAGATCAACACCTGGATTTTGATATTGGGATTGCCAGATCTAATTCTAAAGATAATCTTTATTACTATGTTCAATATGCACATGCCAGAATTTGCTCCGTAGAGAAAAAATATCTTGAGCTAGGCATGTCTTTGCCAAGCAAATTCAATGATGCTGATTTTGATGGTTGTGATGAGTTGCTACAAATAGCTTTAAATGCTCAATTTGTAATTAAAAGTTCAGGGGATAACCTTCAGCCGCATCTTATTGTTTATTATCTTAGAGACATCTCGCAAAGCTTTCATCAATTTTATAACAATGTAAATATCCTGAAAGCACAAGAATCAGAACAAGTTAATATTATGCGAGCTCTTATCATTGTTAAGTCTGTCATAGCTTCCTCTCTAGAGCTGTTGGGCATTGAACCTTTAGAAAGAATGTAATTAATGTGAAAGATTTTGCTAAAAAACATCCTATAAACAAACTAAAAGCCAGAAGAGTCAAGACTTCTTTACGCGCCAAAAGAGAGCTTAATCAGCCGTTAAAGATAAAACACTTGTTTATGATTGCTGCTGCGAGCGCCCTGCTTTTATTTGCATCTAATATAATACTGCAGACTGATGTTATTAATATTAGAGGCAATGTTGTCAATCCAACAGTAGAATTTTTATATCCTATCGAGTTAGCAAAAGATACTGTGCTTATTGAGCTTGAGGGTATTGTTGTTGAAGAAGACTGTGAGTACCTAATCCAAATTGAATCCTATGGGAAAAGAGTATATGCCCAGGAACAGCTTAGCTCCCTTCTATCTTTAGGCTTAGAATCCTATGTTGAAAAAACATTTAGCTCCAAGCAACCTGATAAACCATTATTTAGAGTTATGTCAGGCCCGTATTTAAATAAATCTGAAGTAAACAATGCGAGAGAGCTACTCATGAAAAATGGCAGGCAGCCACTTATCTACAAAAAATGCATAAAGGAATAGCAGATAGACTCATCGAAATTTCTAGCAAGATTGAAGCAGCTTGCCATCAAGCTCAGAGATCTGAGGAAGAGATAAGACTGATCGCTGTATCTAAGTTACAGTCTATTGATGTAATCAATGAAGCATACGCACTTGGGATAAATAATTTTGGGGAAAATTATGCACAAGAGTTAGCTGAAAAATCCTCAGCTTGCCCCAAGGACATTATTTGGCATTTTATCGGCCCGATCCAATCTAATAAAGTGAGCCTAATTGCTAAACATGCTAATTGGGTGCACTCAATAGATAGAGAGAAGGTTGCCAGGAAGCTAAACGATGCATTAGAGACTGAAGGGAAAAAAATTCATGCACTGGTGCAAGTTAATATTGATAGAGAGGAGTCTAAGTCAGGAATTCTTCCAGAAGAAGCGGTTGATTTTACCAATGAACTGATTGCCCATTATCCAAACTTGATACTCGAGGGCTTGATGTTTATGCCTAAGATTAATGCCTCAAAAACAGCTAAAATGGACACTATGCACAAAATAATAGGCCTACAAAAATCGCTATTGTCACAACTACCTAGTTGCACTCAATTGTCTCTAGGGACATCAAGCGACTTCGAGGAATCAATTTTAACAGGCTCAACAATTTTAAGAATTGGTGAGAGTTTGTTAGGTAGCAGATCATGAAAATTTGTTTTCTAGGATGTGGCAACATCGCTCAAGCGATCATTAATGGGTTATTGAAAAGCGGTATTTCATCGTCTGATATTTATTGCATTGAAAGAAATGAACAAAGAGTTGAATCGCTTAAAAAACAGAAATTACAGATAATTGAGCTAGAAAATTTAACTTCAATAGATTTTGATTTAATTGTGCTGGCAGTAAAGCCTAAAGATGCGTTAAGCGCCGAACAAAGTATTTTTAAGATAGCGCCAAAGGCAGCCATATTAACTTTAGTTGCAGGGATTGGTATAGAAAAGTACTCACAACCCAATGCAATAATTCGTGCAATGCCAAATACAGCATGTGCATTTGGAAAAGGTGTAACAGCTATCTATGCTAAAGATCAAAACTCAGTTGCATTCAAGGCCACAAATAAATTATTTACAAAAGTTGGGCATGTTTTACCACTTCAAAGTGAAGATGAAATGCATAGATTTACTAGCATCATTGGAAGTGGCCAAGCCTTTCTCTTTCAGGTGCTAAATACCTATCTTCAAGAGTTAAAAAAAATAGCATCTACTAATCAGGATGCTACTAAATTAATGTTTCAAGACTTTGTAAGCAGCTTAGGGGACTCATTTTCTCAGGAGCAAAATTTCGAAAGCCTTATAAATAAGATAAAATCTCCGGGAGGAACAACTCAGGCTGGTTTGGAATCTCTTGAAACGAATAATCTTGATAAGATTTTGAAAGATGCTTTTCAAGCTGCTGAGGATAGATCTATTGAGATTAGCAATGAGCAATAATAAAAAATACTGTAGACAATATGGTTAGCGCAATATCGTTAATTTTGGGCTTTGGTAGCTATGCATTTGTAGTTCTTGCAGTGTTTAGACTTTTTCGGGTGAACTACTTCAATCCCATAGTTAAGGCATTTGCAACTTATCTTGAACCAGTCTCAAAAAGTCTTTTCTTCTTCCTTCCTCCTTTGTTTGCAGCAATTGCTTTTGCCTTGGTGCTAAAGTTTTCTTCCTTCTATCTTGCATACTCTTCTGGTTATGAGCCCCTTACGTTGCTGTATATATCTACGGTAGATGTTTTTAATTCTGGATTTAGAATATTATTTTATTGCGTCATCGGCTCAGTGGTTCTAAGTTGGGTGGCTCCTGGAAATAATCATCCCTTGTTACAAATTGTAGAAGAAATTTCAGCTGGTATCTTGAGCCCAATTAGAAAATTCTTACCTCCCATGGGTGGCTTAGATTTTACTCCGATCATCGGTTTACTTCTTCTAAATCTAATTAATACGTCTTTTATTCAGGTCATTCGTTCTTTGCTATGAAAACAGTGTCTGAAAAAATATCCTTTGGGGACTCTTTAACCCTTCAATCTGGTGAGATCCTAACTGGTTTTGAATTAATGACTGAAACCTATGGGGAACTTAACTCAGAAAAAACTAATGCTGTTTTGGTTTGTCATGCCTTTTCTGGAAATCACAACGCAGCTGGTATCAAAGACGGAGAAAAAAAACCAGGTTGGTGGGATGAAATAATTGGTGATGGTAAAACAATTGATACAACAAAATTTTTCGTTGTATCACTTAATAATATTGGAGGCTGTCACGGGTCTACTGGACCTACCACTATTGCTGCTGAATCAGGTCAACCTTATGGCGCAGATTTTCCTGAAGTCTCAGTTAGTGATTGGGTTGAAACTCAAAAATTACTAGCTGATCATTTTGGAATTAATTGCTGGGAAATGGTGGCTGGTGGCAGTTTGGGTGGAATGCAAGCACTTCAATGGGCTATTTCATATCCAGATAAAATTAAGAAAGCAGCAATCATAGCTGCCTCCTCAAAAATTAGTACGCAAAATATTGCCTTAAACGAAGTAGCGAGAGAAATCATAAAAAAGGATGAAAATTTTTATAATGGTGATTACCTTGCTAGAGGTGAATCACCTAAAAAGGGTTTAAAAGCTGCAAGGATGCTTGGTCACATTACTTATTTATCAGAATCTAATATGAGCAAAAGATTCGGAAGAAAACTACAAGATCCAGAAAATAAAATAGATGCAGACATAAATTATGAAGTAGAAAATTATCTTCAGTACAAAGGTGAGCAATTTGCTAAAACTTTTGATGCGAACAGTTATATTCTTATGACCAAGGCTATGGATAGTTTTGATCCAGCAAAAGATTTTGATAATGATTTAGTAAGTTGTCTGCAAAATATTCAAGCCAAGTTACTCATTGCATCTTTTGATTCAGATTGGCTGTTTCCAAAAGAGTATGGATTAGACATCCAGATGTCTGCTATTAAGGCAGGTGTCGATAGCACCTACATAGAGCTTGATGGTGATTATGGTCATGACAGCTTTCTATTTTATAAAGATCAGTATGCTGCTGCTCTAAAAAACTTCTTAAATTCTAATGGATAATACACTTCAATCAATCGTTCTAGATTGGATACCCGCTCAGTCCAAGGTCATAGATTTTGGATGTGGAGATGGCACCCTTCTTAAAATATTAACTGAGCAAAAATCTGTTAATGGTTACGGCGTGGAGAATGATTTAGAAAAAATTAATGCTTGCATTGTAAATGGCGTATCTGTTATTCAGCAAGATATTGATGATGGTATCCAAAACTATAAGGGCATGGGTTTTGATGTTGCAGTTATGGCAAGCTCTATTCAGTGCTTAAGAAAACCCAGGGATGCAATGAAAAATATTTTAATGGTTGCAAATGAATGCGTGATTACATTGCCTAATTTTGGAAACTGGGAGCTCAGGTTAGGAATATTGAATGGCAAAATGCCTTCTTCATCTCAACTCCCGGCTAAATGGTATGAAACAAAGAATCTTCATCTTTGTACGATTGCAGATTTTGAAGAGCTATGCAGTGAAGAATCTTTTAGGATTAAAAAGAAGGTCTATTTAAATCGTCGAGGTAGCTCGTCGTGGCTCGCTAAAACTTTCCCCAACTTATTTGCTGCTCAAGCAGTCTATCTCATTGGCTGATCAAACAACCATCGTTGTTGCGACTAACAATTCAGGCAAATTAAAAGAGTTTGCCTTATTGCTGCCAGACTTTGACATAATTTCACAAAGCTCTTTGGGTATAACGCCAGAAGAGGAAATAGGTGAAACATTCTTTGAAAATAGCTTACAAAAAGCTCGAGTAGCAAACACAGCTTCTGGCATGGCTTCGCTGGGAGATGATTCAGGCTTGATTGTGCCTGCCTTAAATAATTTGCCAGGATTGCGATCTGCTCGGTATGCGCACGAAAGCGCAACGGATGAAGAAAATAGGCAGCATTTAAAAAAAGAACTTGAAAAGCTGGGGTTAAATCAAACGAAGGCATACTTTGTATGCGTGCTTGCACTAGTTCAAGTTGCCGAAGATCCATTTCCCCTCATTGCAACCGGACTCTTAGAAGGCTCAGTAAAAACATCAATGCAAGGAGCTAACGGTTTTGGATATGATCCTATGTTCTATCCAAAAGGCAGTAATCTGTCCTTAGGAGAAATGGATGAAGATGATAAGGCTTTGCTAAGCCATAGAGGGAAAGCCATTCAAATTTTAAAAAGAAAGATTGAAAGTTTTGTCGTTGAATAAAATACCCCTTAGTCTTTATGTTCATTTGCCCTGGTGTGAAATACAGTGTCCCTACTGTGATTTTTCTATTACAACCGATCCTGTAAATGGCAATGATGCAAAATTGGCGGAAGCAATCATCAAAGACATCAACCAATCCAAGGATCTAATAGCTGGCAGAAAATTTAAAACCGTTTATTTTGGCGGAGGCACACCATCTCTTGCCTCCACTGAATCAATCAAACATATTTTAGATTCTATTAAAGATCAATTTTTATCTAAAGAAACTGAAATAACTTTAGAAATGAATCCTAGCAATGTATCTGAAAAAAAAATTGATGGATTATTAATGGCAGGAATTAATCGAATATCATTGGGCATCCAAAGTTATAACAACCAAGAGTTGCAAGCATTGGGACGCAATCATGATCGAGCATCTGCAATTCAGGCTACCCAGATGCTGCAGGGAATCAATTCAACCATTGATTTAATCTACGGCATTGAAAAGCAAACACCTAAATCATTTACTGCAAACTTAGAAAGAATTATCCAATCAAATGTAAATCATTTATCTTTATATCAATTAACCGTCGAGCCAAATACTATTTTTTATAAAAGAGAACTTAAGCTCCCGAATGAAGATGAAATTGAAAAAATTGAGCTTATTGCAAAAGATCTCCTTGAAAAAAATGGTTATAAACAATATGAGGTTTCTTCTTGGTCAAAGCCGGGGTGTGAAAGCAAGCATAATATGAATTATTGGCAGTTTGGTGATTTTTTAGGAGTGGGTCCTGGCGCACATAGCAAAATTTCAAATGAAGAAGAAATTATTAGATTTAGAAAAATTAAACCCCTAGAGGGATACATACAAAACCAACGATCAACTGGTTTAAAAACTATTTCAGATAATGATCTTGATATGGATCTTGCAATGAATTTACTAAGAATTAAAAATGGTCTTCAACAACCAGACATAAAAATTAAGCTACCTGTAAGTTTCTTACAAAAATATCAAAGGGGCATTGATGAGGGTTTGCTTCTAAAGGATAGAATTGGAGCAACTCAAAAAGGATATCGATTCCTTGATGAGACTATTCAATTATTTTTTTAGAACTTTTAATAAAAAAGTATGTATATGTCTTCCCTCATTGATTGCTCGTTGTTGGAAGCGAGTAATGGGCATGCCTTCATTAGAAATTTGTTTAAAGGAAAAATGTTCTTTAGTTTTTTCTACCTCTTCTTCAATAGATTCAGCATAATTTTCCCAATCCGTTGAGATATATACCGTCCCATTTTTTCTGAGGACTTTGGCTAAGACTTTTAAGAAGCTATGTTTAATTAACCTTCGTTTATGATGCCTGGCTTTAGGCCATGGATCAGGACAAATAATATAGACTTCATCAAACAAGTCTTTTGGCAGGTTTAAAATAAGCTCGCGAACATCATCGTCATAGATTTTTATATTGTTCAGAGATTTCTGATCAATGCTATTTAATAGACTGCCAATACCTGATAGGTAAACTTCTGAGGCAACTATTAATGCATTTGGGTTTTTGGCTGCTAAAAAAGATGTATTGTCTCCATTTCCAAAACCTATTTCTAATATAATTTTTTCATGGCTCTTAGCTAACTCTGTTAGTTCCTTCGGTCCTCTAAGATGATGAGGTTCCAGAGATTCTAATGCGCTTCTTTGAGAAGCAGTAATACGCCCAAGTCTTTTAACAAAACTAGTTAGGTAGGGTTTATCTTGATTAATAAGAAAGTGCCTTGCTTAGGCTGCATTAGACATGGCTGCTTTGAGTTTTTTCAAAGCTCCATTTTCAATTTGTCTAATTCTTTCTGCAGAGACATTGTACTCATCAGCTAGGTCATGAAGAGTTTCTTTTTCATCTGCAAGGTATCTACGGGCAATAATATCTTTGCTGCGTTCGTCTAAACTAGATAGTGCCATGGAAAGCTCTTGTGAATTATGATCGGATACTTCTTGGGCCTCAACGAGAATTTCTGGACTGGCTGATTTATCTTCAAGGTATTGAGAGGGTGAAAGGATGTCACCTTCATCATCACTGCCAACTGGTGCATCAAATGCTGAATCATGCGAGGTCAATCGATTTTCCATATGCAAGACATCTTTAACTTCTACATTCAGATCTTTTGCAATTTTTTTAGCTTCCTCTTGTGTTAACCAATCTAGTGTTTTTTTCTTGCTTCTAAGATTAAAGAAAAGTTTTCTTTGAGCTTTCGTTGTTGCAATTTTTACCATTCTCCAATTTTTAAGAATGTACTCGTGAATTTCAGCCTTAATCCAATGCACGGCAAAAGAAACAACTTTCACTCCTCTATTTGGATCAAACCGATCAACGGCTTTCATGAGGCCAACATTGCCTTCCTGAATAATATCGGCTAAAGGCAGACCATAACCTTGATATGATCTTGCAATATGCACCACAAATCTCAAGTGTGAAAGGACAAGTTGACGAGCAGCTTCAAGATCATTGTCCTCATAAAGCTTTTGGGCCAGTTCCTGCTCCTGCTCAGTGGTCAAGATGGGAATAGCATGCACGCATGACAAGTAGGATTCTATATCCTTGCCTGGGGTTGAAAGCGTAATTGTTTGTAAGTCTGTACTCATATATATGTTTTTCTAATAACTAATTATAACCTATAGTTATTAGGAACAGTAAATTATAGCAAATTTTTTCTAAAACCACCTATTAAAGACAAAATTGTCTTTTTTTCGCTCAAATTACTTATTGCAATAAACATAGGATTTAATATGCTACCTTTTTTGCCATATTCAAGAGGTTTTTGATTATCTATTTGAAAAATTCCTCCTCCTTTTGACCTCAGCACCGCATCTGCAGCTGCTATGTCCCATTCAGAAGTGGGGCCAAACCGTGGATAAATATCAGCTGTTTGATCTGCCAAAGCGCAAATTTTAAGAGAGCTGCCTTTGGATATAATTTTAAGTCTTTTTCCTTTCTTGTCTAAAAAGTTTAAAAAAGCTGTATCTATAACTGTTCTGTGACTTTTGCTGGTAACTATTCTTAGAATTGAGCGTTTTTTATTTTCAACCTTTTTTTTGTTAACTGAGTGGTTTGCTATTCCAGACCAAACTTGATCAAAAGCAGGTGCGCCCACTACTCCAAGTATCGGCTTGCCGTTTTGAATAAGAGCTATATTAGTTGTGAACTCATCCGATTTATTTACAAACTCTTTAGTACCATCAATGGGGTCAATGATCCAAAACTCTTTTGCAGGTTTATAATTTTTTTGTTTAAAACTCTCTTCAGAAACTATCGGGATATCTGCAAAGTGCTTTCTCAGAAATTTTACTATAACTTTATGGGCATACATATCTGCCGCAGTCACAGGAGAACCATCTTTTTTTTGTTGAGCACGAGACCTTGGATTCCTATAAATTTTAAGAATCTCCGGAAATAAACTACGCGTTAATTCCTCTAATTGAGGGATAATAGATTCTAAATTTTTAGATAACATTTCATTAATGGTAAAGCTTAATTCTACCACTGCAATTCTCTCAGATCTTGATGGAGTTATCCTGGATCTTGCATACGATATAAAGTTTTGGGAATTATGGCTACCCGAGCAAGTGGCTAATCAAACAAATAAAAGCATAGAAGAAACTAAAGCAGAGATAAAGGCAGAAATTGATATCCAAAGAGGGACTCTAAATTTTTACGACCTAAATTATTGGGATGATTTGCTCAATGTCGACTGCATGCAAATCTTTAAAGAGAAGACAGAGAGATGCTCTTACTTAAGAGGCTCATATGAAGCTTTACAAAGATTATCAACTTTAAAAAATCCCAAGTATATTCTGACCAACGGAGACCCAAGGATTCAGGATTACAAGGCCGAGACTCAAAACTTTCTAGAGTTTTTTGATTCAATTTTTTATAGCATGCACGTAGGTTATCCCAAAGAATCAAAAGAATTCTGGGCTTTAGCAAGGCATAATTTAAATCTAGATTTTGAAGACACAATATTTATTGATGATGATTTTAAAGTTGTCACAGCGGCTGCTAAAGCAGGAATCAAGCAAGTGGCCTGGATCACTCCAGGTAAAAATAGAATTTTGCAAAATAGGGTTGAGACATTTGCGAGCCTTTCAGATCTAGTTAGCACAATTACTTAAATCTAGGCTTTCATAATCAAAAGCCTGCAAAATATAATCAGAGATTTTTTTTGCAAGATTACCTGGCAGGATCTAAGAACTCTAAACGCGAATTATAGACTTCATCAGGAGATAATGAATAGTTAAAATCATAAAGCGCTCCTTCCCAATCTCCGTATGCAATATTTTGAAGCATGAACCATTGCACACCCCAGTAGTCAGCATAATCACTAACAATGTTCTTTCGATTGCTAGGATTTAAATTATTATCTTTGGCATCTACAAAATCTCCCAAGTTATCTCCAATCATTAAAAGGACTCTATATTCATTGCCCACCAACGTCCTTCTTGGACCCTTATCAGAGCCCCAGTTATTTTCTCCGCGCATTAAAACAGTATCTTTAGTTTTATCCCAAGGGATGCCAAGCTTGGTTAAATTCTTTTTGGTTGCTTCTTTTAGCTCCACTACTCGATTGGTGACATAAAAAATTGTTACGTCTTTTGAAGCTGCATAATTCAGAAAATCTTTTGCGCCAGGAACTTCAGTTGCAGCGGCTTCTTTGCCCCAACTCACCCACCCTTCTGGATACTTGGTGCCATCTAGAATCATGCGTGCTTCATAAGCAGTATTGTCTAAAACCGTCTCATCCACATCGACTATGATGGCCGGTTTTTTGCCATGAACATTTTGCCCTGGCAATGCGCTCCAAGATGAATCTGCTAAAGCATTATCTAGCGCTTGCTTGGCTGACTTAAAAGTTTGAAGACTCCCTGCCAGTCTTTCGGCTGCAGTCTGTTGAAAAAGGACAGACATAATATTTTGTTCTTTTAGATCTCTAACATCTTTATTTGCGTCCTCTGCTAAAATAATCTCTGATGCAATCAGAGCATTTAAAATAAATAAAGTTTGCCAGAGACGTGCTTTCATAGATTCAAGCTATTATAATTTTTGATTTAGTTAATCTATTGTAGCCATGAGCAAAGAAATAATCACCAAATTAGATGAGTTGGATAACGGACTAAGAAAGCTTAGCACCGAAAGAAAGGTAGTTCTCCCTCACCACAAAACATTTGAATTAGTCGATGAGCTAAGAGAGATAGTTCAAAATATCAAAAATGAGGTAGATTCAAATGAGTAAGTACACATGTTTTGATGTCAACATAAAAGATCATGTAGCTCATGTGGTCATGAATCGTCCTGATGAATTCAACACCATGACACGATTATTCTGGAAAGAACTTCCTGAAATAGTTAAAGAATTAGATAAAAATGCTGAAGCAAGAGTGATTTTATTAAAAGGAGAAGGCAAGCATTTTAATGCCGGCATGGATTTAGCTAATTTTGCTCCAGCAGATAAAAACGGGTCAAAAAAAGATCCTGCACGTATGCGAGAAGTTTTTTATAACGAAGTACTAGAGCTTCAAGATACTTTTACTGCATTAGAGGAATGCCGCATACCGACCGTTGCATCAATTCAAGGCGCATGTGTTGGTGGTGCCATAGATATGGTTGCTGCTTGTGATATTAGACACTGCTCATCAGACGCATTTTTTAAAATTGCTGAAGTTGATATTGGGCTGGCGGCGGATGTTGGGACGCTGCAAAGATTGCCCTCTTTAATGCCTTTAGGCGCAGTAAAAGAACTTGCTTATACTGGTAGAAAATTTCTCCCAGCTGAAGCTCTTGAACTAGGCTTTATGAATAAAGTATTTGAGAGCAGAGAAGATCTAGAAATGGGCTCGCTAGAATTAGCCAAAGAAATTGCATCTAAATCTCCTCTTGTAACTAGGGTGATTAAAAAACAGATTAATTACGCAAGAGATCACAGCGTTAAAGAAGCTCTCGATTATCATGCTGCATGGAATTCTTCATTGATCAGTGGCCAAGACATGGAAGCTGCAATAAAAGCTTTCATGGAGAAATCAAAAGCTAATTATGATGACTTAGAGCCAACACATTCATTCTGGGAAAAAGACGGTTTAGTTCCTTAAGAAGACAGGCTCTGATTCAGTCGAAAGTTTTTTAGAGTATTTATAACCCTCAGCATCAAAATTCTTTAAGTCCTTGGAGTTGGTAACTTTATTTTTAATCATCCAGTGACTCATAAAGCCACGTGCTTTTTTTGCATAAAAACTAATAAGTTTGTATTCACCATTTTTAAAATCTTTAAAAACGGGTGAGACAACCTCAACATCTGTTGGCAAGGAACCCACAACAGTAAAATATTCTTTTGATGCAAGATTGACCACAAGTTTTGATTTATTAGCTTGAAGTTCCTTCAAAATATTTTCTTGTACTTTGTTACCCCAAAATTCATATAAATTTTTACCCTTAGAGTTTTGTAACTTTGTGCCCATCTCTAATCGATAAGGCTTAATGACGTCTAAAGGTCTTAGTTCGCCATACAAACCAGATAAAATTCTTAAATGCTTTTGCGCAAAAGAGATATCTTTCTTATTAAAAGTATCGGCTTGCAGGCCCTGATAAACATCACCCTGAAATACAAATAGTGCTGGCTGGCTGTCAGCACTCATTTTTTTAGCTGCTGACCAGCTCTGATAACGATCAAAGTTAAGTGTGGCTAACTTATCGCTCAAGCCCATAAGGGAGGCAATATCTTTAGGCTCTTTTGTTTTTAACTCTTTAATTAACTTAGCAGAATCATTTAAAAAAGTTGGCGCAGTAGGCTCTACATCAAATTCTTTTGTGTAATCGAGGGTTTTAGCTGGTGATAATAAAACTATCATGGTTCTTATTTTAAACAAATCTCTTTAATATACATAGCATGAGTGATTATTTAGGACGATTTTTTGCACGCCTGATACCTATTTTATTGATGTTGGTGATGATTGTTGTCATTGGCCGTTATTTTTTTGGTATCGGCAGAGTAGATATTCAAGAATTAGCCTTGTATGTGCATGCACTAATTTTTTTAGGCTGTGCAGGTTGGGCCTACTCTGCAGATGAACATGTCCGAGTAGATATTTTTTATCGTAATGCATCACCTCAATATAAAAGACTAGTTAATACTTTTGGAATATTATTTTTTCTTCTGCCAATGATTTGTGTGCTGGGATACTACGCCTTAGATTTTGTTGCGGCTTCTTGGTCTGTTCTAGAAATATCTACTGAGCCAGGAGGGCTGAACATTGTTTATATCCAAAAATCTTTTATTTTATTATTTCCATTGGTTTTAGCTTTGGCTGGAATCAAGGAGCTCTATAAAACATGGAAATAATTCCAATTCTTTTAATAGTTTTAATTTGTGCTGCTTTGCTGCTTGGTTATCCTGTCGCATTCACACTTGCTGGAACTTCGATCTTGTTTGCACTCCTGGGTATCGCATTGGATTTTTTTGATCCCAATTTATTCAAAACCCTGCCCATGCGCATCTTTGGAATCATGAACAATCAAACATTACTCGCTGTGCCGCTGTTTATTTTTATGGGAGTAGTTTTAGAAAGGTCTGGTATTGCAGCAAAGATGCTGCGAGACATGGCTATAGTTTTTAAAAATACAAATTCAGGTCTCAGCATTTCAATTATTATTGTTGGAGCCCTGTTAGCAGCCAGCACCGGAATTGTTGGAGCAACCGTTGTGACCATGGGTCTCATGTCTCTTCCTGCGATGTTAAAACAAGGCTATGACAGAGATTTTGCTGCAGGTCTTGTTGCTTCGACTGGAACCTTAGGTCAGATTATTCCTCCTTCTATTGCGCTAGTCCTGCTTGGCGATGTTATGTCTAATGCCTATCAAAGAGCACAAAATAACATGGGTGTCTTTTCTCAAGAAACTGTCTCCGTAGGAGATTTATTTGTTGGGGCAATTGTTCCAGGCATGATGATTGTTATTGGATATTTAATTTATACCATTCTTGTTAATAGGAAGAAAGAATTTGCTCCAATAGAGGAAATTGAAGGCGAGGCAAACATATTAAAAACTCTGCTTCCACCAGCAACTCTTATTTTTGTGGTCCTTGGATCCATTATTGTTGGAATAGCCACCCCAACTGAAGCAGCAGGTGTTGGAGCTTTTGGAGCGCTCATTATTGCCGGACTCAATGGCAATGCAAATCTAGAATTGCTTAAAGCAACCAGTTACAAAGCTGCAACTGTAACCACTATGATTTTTAGCATTCTCATTGGCGCTTCAATTTTCTCTTTAATCTTTCGGGGCGTGGGTGGCGATCTTTTAGTAGATCAAATATTTGAGATGATGCCAGGTGGAAAATACACAGCCCTTTTATTTATTCTACTTGCAATCTTCCTTTTTGGTTTTATCTTGGACTTCATAGAAATTTGCTATGTCATAATTCCTTTGGTGGCTCCCCCACTCTTAATGATGGGCTTTGATCCTGTTTGGCTTGGAATCCTCATGGCAATTAACTTACAAACTTCTTTCTTAACGCCACCTTTTGGTTTCTCTCTCTTCTATTTAAGAGGAGTGGCAGATGAAAGTATTAAAACCACAGATATATACAAAGGAGTTGTTCCCTTTATTTTAATTCAGCTAGCTGTATTATTGATCGTAATAACTTTCCCATTTTTTATTTTATAAGCCTATGAATTCAAACTCTCTCCTTTTTGCCTTTGGTGCGATAACTTTTCTTGTAACCTTTTCTTGGTTTAAATATGCAGCTATGGAAGTTTTTAAAAAAGAACTGAAATTAAATCAAGATGATCAAGGCGTTTGGGCAAAGCTCTTTAAGGTTTTCCTGGTAGATTGGTTAGTATGTGTTCTAGGAGTTCTGGGAACGGGAATTCTGTTTGTTACGATCTTTAATATAGCTCATTAAAGGCCAGCATTGTTTTTTTCTAAGGCTCTTTCTGCTCGATAGCTAGATCGAACCATCGGTCCAGAGACAACTTCTAAAAATCCTTTAAATAATCCAATTTCACGATAACGATCAAACTCTTCTGGAGTTACCCATCTTTCAACAGGCAAATGATTGAGTGTTGGTCTCAAGTATTGGCCTAAAGTAAGGATGTCTACCTTATGAGCAATAAGATCATCCATGGTCTCCTCTATTTCAGCGTCGGTTTCACCTAAACCTAAGATCAAGCTTGTTTTGGTTAGAACTTTTGGATTAATTCTTTTCGATTCTGCTAAAACTTCAAGAGTCTGCTCATATCCTGCTCTAATATCTCTGACTGGATGAGTAAGCCTTTTAACAGTTTCAACATTTTGAGCAAATACTTCCAACCCACAATTAACTAATGTCTCAATGGAAGAAGACAGGCCTTTAAAGTCAGGAGTTAAAGCCTCAACGGCAGTTTCTGGATTCAGTTCTTTAATGGCTTGAACGGTTTGTGCGTAATGCTCAGCCCCACCATCTTCTAAATCATCTCTGTTAACAGAAGTGAGAACTACATACTTAAGCCCCATGGTCTTAACAGCTTTGGCAGTGTGCATTGGTTCATCTAAATCTAGCCAACCCTTTGGATTGCCGGTATCAACTGAACAAAATTTACAGGCTCGAGTGCAAACAGAACCCATCAACATAAAAGTAGCAGTTCCTGCTGACCAGCACTCTGAAATATTTGGACACATGGCCTCTTCGCAGACAGTGTTCAAGCGTTTGTCTTGGACTTGTTGTTTGACGGCTTTAAAGTTTTTATCAAAAGTTGCTTTTACCCTGATCCACTCTGGCTTTTTCTGATTTGGGACAGATGAGTACTGATTCGCTTTCTGACCGTTTTTAACAGCTTTGATGCCATCTCTATTAACGATCTTTTGTGCTGGAATTATTTCCATTAACTAAATAGTGTTTGCATTTCTTTCATTGCGACAGATTCTACATCTTTAAGGGTCACATTTGAATCAAAGTGACTAATTTGAGTCACTTCTAGGCCTTCATAGCCGCATGGATTGATCAAACTAAAAGGCGTTAAATCCATGTCCACATTTAAACTAATGCCATGATAGGTCCTACCTTTTGAAATTCTTAGACCAATGGAGGCTATTTTTTTCTCCTCGACATAAACGCCTGGCGCGCCCTCAATAAAAGAACTCTCAATCGAGTAATGCTGCAAAATCTTTTGAATCAGATTTTGTAGATTTGCCACTAGTGTCTTAGGTCCCATTTTTTTTTGTTTAATGTCCAGCAAAAGATATATGACTAGCTGGCCAGGGCCATGAAAGGTAACTTCACCACCCCTATCGGTTTGAATAACAGGAATATCTCCTGGATTTAGAACATGAGCATTATCTGCTGCAGTGCCAAGAGTAAATACCGATGGATGCTCTAGTAGCCAAATCTGATCATTGAAAGATTCGCCTTGCACTAATGAGCGCATCTGCTCATAAGTATCCTCATAGGCTTGTTTGCCTAAATTAAGAAACTTAGGAGTTGCCGTCACTGTTGGTGCGTGCCTCAACAAAAGCATCTTCGGCAATGGCATGAAAACTTTTAACCTCTGCCATGAAAGTTTTGAATGAATCATAAACTTTTTTTACATCCGGATCATTGGCCGCAGAGGTCTCTAAAATCTCTTCAGAAATAGCACGGAATTCATTGATCACATCTGCTGGCAATTCTCTTAATTGAACATCATGATTGGAGATTAAATCCTGAAGGGCTCTATTGTTTGAGGCAGTGTACTCATCTAATAAATCTTGATTCACAGCCTTGGCAGCCACGGTAACTATAGATTGAAGATGCGGCGGTAAAGAATTCCATGCATCTAAATTAATGGTGAATTCCAACATGGAACCTGGCTCATGCCAACCCGGATAGTAATAGTACTTTGCAACTTGCTGAAATCCGAAGGCAAGATCATTGTAAGGACCAACCCATTCAACTGCATCGATGGTGCCTGTTTGCATAGCGGTATACAACTCGCCCCCTGGAATATTCACCGGAATGCCACCTGCTCTTTTAAAGACTTCTCCACCAAAGCCTGGAAACCGCATTTTCAATCCCTTGATATCATCCAGTGAATTAATTTCCTTGTTAAACCAACCAAACATTTGGGTGCCAGTGTTACCCCCTGGCAGGGGTTTCATATTAAAAGGTTTATATAGCTCTTCCCACAACTCTAGGCCACCACCTCGATTAACCCAAGCATTGATTTCATCAGCGGTGAAGCCAAAAGGAACACCTGCAAAAAACTGTGCTGCTGGAACTTTACCTTTCCAGTAATAAGCGCCTCCGTGCCCCATTTCTACTGCACCTGAAGAAACGGCATCAAAAACTCCCATGGCAGGTACAAATTCTCCAGCCCCATAAACTTTTACCTTCAACTGACCTTGAGACATCTCTTCCACAAACTTACTGAAACGCTCTGGAGCCATGCCTAAGCCAGGATAGTTTTTTGGCCAAGTGGTTACCAAGGACCATGTATAGTTTTGAATCTTTGCTTCAACTGCTGCGTTTTGCTCTGGTTGTCCACACGCATAAAGAAAGCTTAAAGCCAGCACAGTTATTAATAAATTTTTCATCCCAACATCTCCAATTTAGCAAAGGCCAGAACCAGCCATTTACTCCCTGCTTTCTCAAAATTAATTTGAACTCTCGCAGATTCGCCTGAACCCTCATAGTTTAAAACGACACCGAGTCCAAAAGTAGGGTGAACTACTTTTTGTCCTAATCCAATGCCCACCTCATCTTTGAAGTCCATGGTTGATTTTTTTGGTTTTCGAACATAGGAAGTAGTCACAGAGGCACGCGGTCTAATCTCCTCAATAAAAACAGCTGGGATTTCTTTTAAAAATCTTGAAGGCGGATTAAATACATCAGATCCATGCAGTCTTCTTGACTCTGCATGAGTTACATATAATTTCTTCATGGCTCGAGTAATACCGACATAGCAAAGCCTTCTTTCTTCCTCTAATTGAGAGGGAGATTCAATGGATCGACCATGTGGGAAAAGAGTCTCCTCCAAGCCAGTGATAAAAACTAATGGAAATTCTAGCCCCTTAGCTGAATGCAAAGTCATTAATTGCACAGCATCTTGAAACTCATCAGCTTGAGTATCTCCAGCATCTAATGAAACAGTATCCAGAAAAATTTCTGCAATCTCTTTATGAGATTTTTCCTTCTCAAAAGATTGCTCAAAGTTTTTTGCTGAGGTCACAAGCTCTTCTAAATTTTCTATTCTTGTTTTGCCTTTTTCTCCAGCTTCTTTTTTATGATACTGATAAAGGCCTGATTTTTGAATGATGAGCTCCATCAAATCAGACAAAGGTGTTGTATCGAGCAACTCGATGCAATGGGCAATTAACTCTAAATACGCCCTTAACCCTTGGCCAGCTTTGCCACCCATCTTGCCATCATCAAGTAATTTGGCAGCAGCTTTAATGTAAGAAAGATTATAGGCTTTAGCTGCATCTCTTATTTTTGCCTGTGACTTCACCCCAATGCCTCTGGTTGGATTAGCAATAGAACGCTCGAATGCAGGATTATCGTGCGGATTGAATACAACTTTTAAATAACTCATGGCATTTTTAATTTCCATGCGCTCATAGAACCTGAGGCCGCCATAAATTCGATAGGGAATATTAATTCGTAACAAGGCCTCTTCTAAAGCTCTTGATTGCGCATTGGATCGATAGACAATCCCAACATCTTGATAGAGCTCGCCGCTATCCATCCAATTTTTAATGGTGCCTGCAATGAACCTAGCTTCATCCTGCTCGTTGTATGCCTGGTAAAGAGTTATGGGCTCACCCTCAAGTGAGTCGGTCCATAAATTTTTCCCTAGACGATTCTGATTATTATCGATTAACGCATTAGCGGCACTCAGAATTACGCTGGTAGAGCGATAGTTTTGCTCTAAGCGAATAATTTTAGCTTTCTCAAAGCTTGCTTCAAAAGATGAAATATTTTCTACCTTAGCCCCTCGCCAACCATAAATAGATTGATCGTCATCGCCTACAGCAGTAATAGTAGAAACATCAGAGGCTACTTCTTTTAGCCAGTTATATTGAATGGTATTAGTATCTTGAAACTCATCGACCAAAACAGCTTTAAATCTATTGTGAAAAAACTCCTTCACAATGTTATTGGTTTTGACTAACTCATATGCTTTAAGTAATAACTCAGCAAAATCTACCAAACTATCAGTCAGACAAGCCTCTTCATAATGCTTGTATATTCCTTTAACTGTCTGAGCATAAAAATCACCATTGTCATTCACTTTATCTGCACGAATACCCTCATCCTTCCAGCTGTTAATTTGCCACTGCATTTGTTTGGGTGGCCAAGCACCATCATCTAAACCCGCTTCTTTAACCAAACGCTTAATAATTCGTAACTGATCATCACTATCTAAAATGGTAAAACCAGAAATAAGACCTGCTTCTTTATAGAATCTTTTAAGAGTTCTGTGAGCTAAACCATGAAAAGTCCCGCACCACATATCACCTGCTGGAGATTGAAGCAGCTCTTGAATTCTTGATTGCATTTCTTGGGCTGCTTTATTGGTAAAAGTTACTGCCATAATAGATGAGGGATTAAGACCCATGGCCTCAACATTCCATGCAATTCTATGAACCAACACTCTGGTCTTACCTGAGCCTGCTCCAGCCAAAACTAAAAGACTCTTATCTTCAGAGGTCACCGCTTCTCTTTGCGGATCATTTAAGTTTTCTAGTATGTGAGAAACATCCATTAGGGGTTCATTTTTTAATCTAAGAAGCCTATTCTAACCTCTATGCAAACTAAATTATTAAGAGAAATCAAAATAGCGCTGCCCAACTTGAGAAAATCTGAAGTTAAGGTTGCTGAATTTATATTAAATAAGCCAAGCGCCATTATTGAGCTCACCACTGCTCAAGCCTCTAGTGAAATAGGCGTCAGTGAACCTACCTTGATCAGGTTCTGCAAAGCGGTTAATTTTGATGGCTTTCAAAAATTCAAGCTAACCCTTGCACAGCAACTTGCCGCAGATGACTATTTTAATTCTTATGAGATCGATCCAGAAGACTCTATTCAAGAGCTTACAGAAAAGGTATTCGATAGCACCATCAGTGAAATTTTGAACGTCAGGTCTCAGCTTGATCAAGGATGCCTTGAAGAAGCCATTGAAACTTTAGCTAATGCTAAAAGGGTTGAGTTTTATGCATTTGGTGGTTCGGTACCTATAGCCATGGATGCCCAACATAAATTTTTTCGACTTAAAATTCCTTCATCCTGCATTTCTGATCCTCATATACAATTCATGTCAGCAAATTCTCTGAATACCAAAGATGTGGTTGTAGCCATATCTCAATCAGGAAATACTGCAGCTTTGGTTGAGAGCATCAAAGACAGTTAAGAGCTTTGGCGTGATTGTGATTGGACTCATGCCATCAAATACACCTCTATCTAGAATATGTGATATTTCACTAGATATAGATGTGGGAGAAAATGCTAGGTTGACCAGACCGCTCACTTCGAGATTGGCTTATATGGCAATCATTGATGTGTTGGCAGTGGGTGTGGCTCAGCTTAAACCAGAGGCACAAGATCATTTATTTAACATTGTGACCAGTCAAAATTCTTTAAAACTAAAGTAGCTAATACCTTAAGTTTTCTCTAAACCAAAGATTGACCATCCACTTCTCGCCTTTGATGACAGGCATGCCGCCGTGCAGTGATCTTGGATTAATTTTTGGATGGGTGGCTGCATCGTTGGGCAGAGTGTTGTGAAAAACCACCAGCGTCTCCTTTTTTTGGCGGGACATTGATGCCAAGTTCTGGGAAACCAGTCTCGCCCCCTTCCTCGACATCATTTAGATACGCAATAACTGTTATCATCCTCTGGCCACCTGGCTCCCAATTATTTCTTTCCATCCTCTGTCTCATAGTCAAATGAATCAAAATGCGGCATGTATATTGAGCGCCCTTTTTGTAATAAACAAGCTGATACTGCTCTGCATTTCTGATTGGTATCTGCACCAAAATTGACAATCTTTTGCTCACTTCGTGCACTATGTCATTTGCATCATGCTCTATCCAGCAATTTTCACTTGTCCTGTTTTCATGTTGAAGCTCATTATCAAGATTAATTACTGTTGAGGGTTGAAGCTTGCCTTCAGAGGCTTCAATAAAGGCATTGCATTCGTCATTGCTAAGAAAGTTATCTACCACATACAAGATAGGGTCAGCGGCATACATTGTGACATTATCAGCAATTTTTTTTGGATATTCTTTATTCATGACTAGAAATAATTGTATGCTAACCAAATAAAGAACGCATACAAAATGAGCATATTTATTTCAATCGCTCTCTCTTTATTCTAAGATCCTCTTTTGACATCAACCATATTTAGCGCTTATCTCAATGCAAAAAATAAGGATAGTTTGGTTTTCAGTATCTGCGATCAATCAAATGCAGCTATTAATGTTGCTGGCTTCGATTTTGCCAATCAAATTCATTATGAACATATTGATCCTCAGTTATCAAAGGGGCCTTGTTGGGCTAGAAGCAGAGCTCAAAAGTTTTTTTCGGATGAGGACTATTTTTTACAAATTGATTCTCATACTCAATTTGATGTTAATTGGGATATTATTTTTGAAAACCGATTGAATGAAATATCTTCACAATCACAAGATGACACTTATTTTAAAAAGCCGATCATCACCTCTTACCCCAGACCATTTAATATTTTAGATTTTGAGAAAGGTTTATTTGAATTAGATAATCGTGATAAACACACACAAATTATCACATATAAAAAAGATAGCTTATTCTTAAAAAGCTCTTTTTCAAGACAGAATGGCATTCCTACAAAACATAATGACATTACTCATGCAATCTTAATGGCTGCAGGCTGTATTTTTACTAAAGGTATCTTTATCAAAGAAATACCCTATGATCCAAATTACTATTTTTATGGAGAAGAGCTTTCTATGGCATTGAGAGCATTTACCAATGGTTATTCATTTTTTCATATTCCTGATGTGCCCCTTTTTCATCTCTATACAGATACTCATAATCTAACAAGAAAGCTTCATTGGGATCCGGAGGATGATCAAAAAAGAGCAGTTAAATGGACGGAATTAGATCAAAAAAGTTTAAATAGGCTTGATAATTTATTTGCTGGCAAAGTTGAAGGGCCCTTGAATCTTGGAAATGAGAGATCTTTAGAGGACTATGCATTGATCAGCGGCATAGATTTAAAAAATAGGGTGGTGCTAGATCTCGAAAAAGCTACCGAATCTAATTTTCTTGAATCCCTTGATTGGAAAATTAGTCCATTTAAACAATAGGAGAGTTTTATGAGTGATGAAGCAAAAGAATTTTTAAATAATTATGGGAATTTTGTTACCAAGGTAACCAGTGAACCAAGCTTGGATCAAGGCAGTTTAGATGCCCGGATGAAGGAAATTGATTCATCGTCTCCAATAGAATCTGCAAGACTTCTAACAGCAGCACTCGGATTGGGCAGCGAAACAGGGGAGTTCGTAGAAATAGTAAAGAAGATGTTCCTGCAGGGGAAACCTGCTTCAGAAGATAATATCTTTCATATGAAAAGAGAGCTTGGGGATATTATGTGGTACTGGGCTACAGCTTGCATGGCATTAAAACTTGATCCCTATGAAGTAATTAAAGAGAATCAAGATAAGCTCGAGGCAAGGTATGGAGAAAAATTTGAAGTTGATCGCAGTGAGCACAGAAAAGATGGAGATTTATAATTGCAGATTAGGGGGAAATGGCATTGCCATTGCTAAACTAAATCCTGCTCAATCTAATAGGTAGATTTTTGTTTTAAATCTTCAACAGCCTCTTTAAATTCTGAGGTTAATTGATCAACCAAGGTTTGTACTGATGGAGAGTCTTTGATTGAACCGATGCCTTGGCCAGACCCCCAGATATCTTTCCATGCTTTTGCATCGGTGTTACCCCCAGATCCAAAATTCATGGATGATTTATCTGCCTCAGGAAGATTATTAGGATCTAAACCCGCATTCTCAACCGAGCCCTTTAAATAGTTACCATGCACCCCAGTGAATAAAGAGGAATAGATAATATCATCAGCAACGCTGTCGATGAGCATATCTTTGTATCCTTGATCGGCATTTGCCTCTTCGGTAGCAATAAACCTAGTGCCCAAGTACGCAAGATCAGCGCCTAGAGCTAAGCTTGACGCAACTGCACTTCCAGAGCTGATAGAGCCCGAAAGAATAATGGTTCCATCAAAAAATTCTCTTACCTCTCTGACTAAAGCAAAAGGTGATAGTGTTCCAGCATGGCCACCAGCTCCAGCACAAACTAGAATTAAGCCATCAACTCCTTGTTCAGCAGCTTTCTTTGCATGTCTGACACTAATCACATCATGATAAACAAGTCCTCCATATGAATGTGCGGCAGTCACAATTTCTTCAGGCGGTCTTAAAGAAGTGATGATGATTGGAACCTCATGTTTCACACATAACTCCATGTCACCCATCAATCTATCATTCGATGCATGACAAATTTGATTGACTGCGTAAGGAGCGATCGGTAACTCTGGATTTTCGGCTTTAGCTTGAGCTAATTCTTCTTTAATTCTTATTAACCACTCCTCGAGCACATGCTGAGGTCTAGCGTTTAGTGCGGGAAAGGAACCAACAATTCCAGCCTTGCATTGAGCAATGACTAATTCAGGTCCTGAAACGAGAAAAAGGGGTGAGCCAATAACTGGGATTGATAAATCATTTTGTAAAATCTTTGGGAGCGGCATGGTGATCCTTATTTTAAAAAAGCTAGTTTAACTGAAGCTTCTCAGTTATTAAATAGAAGTTAAGAGATTAAAAGACCTCATCTGCAACCCAGCTGATGGACCAATTATGTCCTAATCGATTCCCTTTGTAGGTATCTGGAAGAATGGTTACTTGACTGCCCTGAATATTTATTTGTTGAGGATCTTCTAATAAGTTTTTGTATGCATTATCAAGCTGATGTTGAGTTCTCCATTCAAATAGAGCTGTGTTATTTGAAATCTTGTTAATCGGTTCATAACCACAAATACTGTTTAACATCGACGTACCTAATAAAGGTGAGGCTACAACATGAGCCTCCAAAGGAGTATTTATTTTCCAATGTTTTAAAACATGAGAAACCAGTATTCCGCCATAACTATGGCCGATTAATGAAATTTTTGTGATGGATTTATCTTGATTCAAAATATCTTTAATCTCATTTTCTAATTT
>JBJLIA010000038.1:0-29585 GCA_045564035.1 Gammaproteobacteria bacterium
TTTGTGGGGATCTAAGGATAAGATCAACTTTTCTAAAAGTTTTAGGAGTGGCAGCAAAATAGTACGGCAACATCGTTTTGAGGGCATTATTCCTAATACTGAAAGAAGATTCAAAGAAACGGACTCAGAATTTATTAGAAATGAGTTGGCAAAGATGCTCTCAGATAGTCACTGTGATGCTTGCGGAGGATCGAGACTTAAAAAAGAATCGAGGAATATTTTTGTTAATGAGACTCCCATTCAAAATATTACAAATCAAAAAATATCCGACGCATTATCTTTTTTTCAAAATATTGAACTTGAGGGTGCAAAAGCAACGATTGCTGAAAAGATCTTAAAAGAAATTAAAGAACGGCTTACGTTTCTTGAAGATGTTGGGCTGAACTATCTAACGTTGGATAGAGGAGCTGGAACTCTCTCAGGAGGGGAAGCTCAAAGGATCAGGCTAGCCAGTCAAATTGGCTCTGGTCTTGTTGGAGTAACTTATGTTCTTGATGAGCCTTCAATAGGACTTCATCAAAGAGACAACGAGCGTCTAATTAAAACTCTTTATCACCTCAAAAGTCTTGGAAATACCGTAATAGTTGTTGAGCATGATGAAGAGGCAATTAGATGTGCAGATCATATTATTGATATTGGACCTGGGGCTGGTAAACATGGGGGAGAGATATGTGCTCAAGGAAAATTAACAGATATATTAAACAGCAAAGAATCTATGACTGCTGCTTACTTATCTGGAGAAAGAAAAATTGATTTCCCTAAAACTGCTAAAAAGCCTGATAAATTTATTGAGATAGTTGACGCATATGAAAATAATTTACAGCATGTAACTGCAAGAATACCTATAGGAGTTTTTACTTGTATTACTGGTGTTTCTGGTTCGGGTAAATCCTCACTCATTAATCAGACCTTGATGCCAATGAGTAGTTTTTTACTTAACAAAGCTAATCTCAATAAAGAAATTAAATGCATACAAATTAAAGGTTTGGAGCACCTAGATAAAGTAATTGGAATAGACCAATCTCCTATTGGCCGCACTCCAAGATCTAACCCAGCAACCTATACAGGTCTCTTCTCTCATATTAGAGACTTATTTTCTCAATCTGAAGAAGCAAGAACAAGGGGGTATAAACCAGGTCGATTTAGCTTCAATGTTAAGGGGGGAAGATGCGAGGCATGCCAAGGCGATGGGATGATAAAAGTAGAGATGCATTTTTTAGCAGATGTCTATGTCAAGTGTGATGTCTGTGATGGAAAAAGATATAACGAGCAAACTCTTGAAGTGAAATATAAAGGTAAAAATATTGCCGAGGTTTTGAGTATGACTGTAGAGGAAGCTCTTGAATTCTTTCAGGCTATCCCAGCAATTAAAAATAAACTCCAAACTTTGGCAGATGTAGGACTTACTTATATAACCCTTGGGCAGTCTGCAACTACATTATCTGGGGGAGAGGCTCAAAGAATTAAGCTTGCTAAAGAACTTTCTAAACGAAGCACTGGAAAAACATTATTTATATTAGATGAACCAACTACAGGTCTCCACTTTTATGACATTGAATTGCTGCTTGGGGTCTTGAAAAGGCTATCTGATCAAGGAAATACTGTAGTGGTTATAGAGCATAATTTAGATGTAATCAAATCAAGTGATTGGATTATAGATCTCGGTCCAGAGGGTGGTAGTGACGGAGGGCTAATAATAGCAGAAGGGGCACCAAGCAAAGTGGCTAAGACTAAAGGTTCTTATACAGGAAAATACCTAAAAGAGGCTCTAAAAAGTTAGGCTGCAGAGCCCTCTTTAAGCTGGGGTTCAGCTATTTCAGACGAGCCATCTAAATCTCTATCGACCCACTCAACATATGCCATGTCAGCTTTATCACCTGGTCTGAAGCCAGCTTTAATAATTCTTAAATAACCACCTTGTCTATCTTTTGACTTAATAGCGATTTCAGTAAAGAGTTTATTTACAACTGAATCAAGTCTAAGCTTGTTAAATGCTTTTCTTCTATTAGCAACTGAATCTTCTTTTGCCATAGTAATCAAAGGCTCAACAAAAGACCTTAATTCTTTCGCTTTTGGAACTGTTGTTTTTATAAGCTCCCTTTCAATAAAAGCAATCGCAAGATTCTTCATCAAAGCTTTACGATGAGATGAATTCCTATTTAATTTTCTACCTGATTTTCTATGTCTCATTTTTTAACCCATTGGTGGCCAATTTTCTAATGTTGTGCCAAGAGAAAAACCTCTAGATGCAAGCACATCCTTTATTTCATTCAGCGATTTTTTACCTAAATTTGGTGTTTTCAAAAGATCAAATTCTGTTCTTTGGAGAAGGTCCCCAATCAAAAATATACTCTCAGCCTTAAGACAGTTAGTAGAGCGGACAGTCAGCTCCAGCTCTTCGATAGATCTCATCAAGAATGGATCAAAATCATTTTGATCTTTTTTAGCTTCTTGTTCAGCTATTGCATCTAAATCTACAAATGCAGCAAGCTGTTGCTGCATAATAGTTGCAGCATGCTCTATGGCTTTTTTGGGATCAAGTGTGCCGTCTGTTTCTAATTCAACAATTAACTTATCTAAATCAGTCCTTTTTTCAAACCTGGCATTTTCAACATTGTAGGCAACTCTTCTAACAGGACTGAATGAAGCATCAACCTTTAAGGCACCCACAGCCGTTTCTTCTTCATTTCTTGCATCAGCTGGCTCATAACCTCTTCCTGTTTTTACAGTTGCTGAAAGGGATAGGCTGACTTTGTCTACCAATGAAGCGACATGATGTTCAGCATCAGGTAACTCAACATTGCCAGGTACTTCAAATGAACTAGAGGTTACCTCACAAGGACCTGAAACATCTAATTTAATTACAGCACTTGTACCCTCAATTAAACTGATAGGCATGTCTTTTAGATTCAATAAAATATCAATAACATCTTCCCTGACTCCTTCAATAGTTGAGTATTCATGAGAAATGCCATCGATGGTCACATCTGTGATCGCGGCTCCTGGCATAGAAGATAAAAGTATTCTCCTTAATGCATTACCAAGAGTATGACCAAAACCTCTCTCTAATGGTTCTAAAGTAATTTTAGATGTATTGTTGTCCAAGTCATCAACCTGTATGTCAGTTGGGACTAAAAGATCTATTACTGATGTTTCCATAATTTCCTTCCGTTTTTATATTTGTTTATAAATAATTATTTTGAATAAAGCTCAACAATGAGATTTTCATTAATTTCAGCACTTAAATCTGTTCTGTCTGGAACAGATTTGAATACACCCTTGAGAGTTTTAGAATCTACTTCAAGCCACTCACAAGCCTCCCTTTGATTAGCCAAATCTAATGCGCTCTTAATTCTTAATTGTGTTTTAGATTTTTCCCTTACCTCTAACTCATCACCAGGTTGAACCTGATAAGAGGGAATATTAACCATTGCACCATTTAGATGAAAAGCTTTATGAGAAACAAGCTGTCTTGCTTCCGCGCGAGTTGAAGCAAACCCCATCCTGTATACAACATTATCTAACCTTTGCTCGAGGTAACTTAGTAAATTTTCACCTGTGTTACCTTTAGATTTAGATGCTTTTTTATAATAATTTCTAAACTGCTTCTCTAAAACGCCATACATTCGTCTGACCTTTTGTTTTTCACGAAGCTGAACACCATAATCTGATAATCTACCTCTTCTGAGACCATGAACACCTGGAGCGGTTTCCATATTGCATTTTGATTCAATTGCTCTCGCACCACTTTTAAGATAAAGATCTGTGCCTTCTCTTCTTGATAATCTTAGTGATGGACCTGTATATCTTGCCATTTAACTCTCCTATACCCTTCGTTTCTTAGAGGGACGACATCCATTATGAGGCAATGGAGTTACATCCGTGATACTTTTAATTTTTAAACCGCATGAGTTCAATGATCTTATTGCAGACTCCCTTCCGCCTCCCGGACCCCTAACTTTTACATCTAAGTTGATCATGCCAAACTCTTTTGCTGCATTTCCTGCTTTTTCAGCAGCTATCTGCGCAGCAAAAGGAGTGCTTTTTCTTGAACCACGAAAACCAGAGCCGCCTGATGTAGCCCAGCAAACAGTATTACCCTGCTTATCGGTAATCGTAATAATTGTATTATTAAAAGATGCATTTATATGAGCAATGCCATCTGAGATTACTTTCTTAACTTTCTTCCCGGTAGCCATTAAATTATGCCCTCATTGGTTTTTTAGGGCCCTTGCGAGTCCTTGCGTTAGTTTTTGTTCTCTGCCCATGAACAGGGAGTTTTCTTCTATGCCTAATTCCTCTGTAGCATCCCAGATCCATTAGTCTTTTTATATTAGTGCTGACTGATCGACGAAGATCACCCTCAACAGTATATTCGGCAACAGCCGTTCTAATTTTCTCAACTTGATCTTCTGAGAGATCTGAAATCTTCTTGGAATAATCTAATTTCACGCTCATGCAAATATCCTGAGCAGTCTTTTTGCCAATCCCAAAGATATGAGTAAGAGCTATCTCAAGATGCTTATTCTCTGGTACGTTTACGCCTGCGATTCTAGCCATATTTATTAACCCTGCTTTTGTTTATGTTTAGGATCAGTCTTGCATATCACATACAAAACCCCTTTTCGTCTTACTGTTTTACAATTTCTACAAATCTTTTTTACTGATGCTCTTACTTTCATAATTATTTACTATAGTTTTTTAAATTAGCTTTCTTTAGCAGAGAAGAATATTGGCTCGACATCATATGAGATTGAACTTGGGACATAAAGTCCATCAACACAACTACAATAATTAATACGGAAGTTCCGCCCAAGTAGAATGAAACTCCAGCAAAATTTATTAAACCTAAAGGCAACAAGCATATCAGCGTTAAATATATGCTACCAAATACGGTTAATCTTGCTAAAACACTATCAACATAAGCTGCTGTTTGCTCTCCTGGTCTTATTCCTGGAACAAATCCACCTGATTTTTTAAGGTTATCAGTTACTTCTTTTGTATCAAAAGTGAGAGCTAGCCATATAAAACAAAATGAAATGATCAGAGCAGAAAAAGTAAGTATGTATAAAGGCTGTCCTGGATTAAGTGCCAATGAAATTGTTTGCAAAAATCCAAAAGATTCGGCTTGTCCAAACCAGGTAGAAAGTGAAGCGGGAAATAGTAAAAATGTGCTTGCAAAAATTGCAGGAATGACTCCAGCCATATTTACCTTGAAAGGTAAGTGACTAGCTTGGGCTTGCATTAATTTTCTGCCTTGTTGCCTTTGAGCATAATTAACAGTTATCCGTCTTTGCCCTCTTTCTATAAATACAACAACTGCAATTACCAACATTGCTAGAACCCCAATACCTAAAAGCAATAAAATATTTAGATCGCCTTGGCGGGCTTGCTCTAATGCTTGGCCAATCGCTCCAGGAATGCCAGTTAATATACTTGTAGCAATAATTATTGAGATTCCATTTCCAATTCCACGCTCTGAAATTAGCTCACCAAGCCACATTAAGAAAATTGTTCCTGCAACAACGCTGAAAACTGCTGAAATAAAGAATGATGTTCCAGGTTCATACGCAAGGCCGCTGGCTCCCAAAGTTACTGCTAGGGCTGAAGCTTGAATGAAAGCCAAAATCACTGTTCCATACCTCGTATATTGGGTAATTTGATTGCGGCCCGCTTGACCATCTTTTTTCAGCTCTTGTAAATATGGAATGGAATTTGAAAAAAGCTGCATGATAATCGCGGATGAGATATAAGGCACAACATTTAGAGCAAATATGCTCATTCTCTCAAGTGCTCCACCCGAGAATAAATTAAACATCTCAAGGATCGTGCCTTGATTTTGATCAAATAAAGCAGCCAGTCTTGTTGGATCAATTCCAGGAATTGGAATATGCGTGCCCATTCTATAAACAACTATGGCCATGAAGACAAATCTAAGTCTTCTCCATAGGTCGCTCATTCCTTTATTTTGATCAGCCATATAAATTACTCAGCAGATTCCTCTATATTCTTGGGATTTTTTGCATCTACTTTCTTTGAAGTTTTTACAAATTTTTCTTTAATTGGTTTTGCTTCAATAGATGTTACTGTTCCGCCAGCTTTTTCTATTGATTCCCTCGCACCTCTAGTGACTAGAATTCCTGTTACAGTCATTGGTTGGGAAATTTCACAAATACCAAATATTTTTACCTTTTTAGTTGCTCGAGAAATTACTCTATTAGCTTTTAGGGTATCTAAATTAACTTCGGACATGGAGGTTATATTTTTAAGATTAACTTCTTTGGAACCTCTATTTACCCTAGATGAAAACCCAAATTTAGGAATTCTTTGTTGCAATGGCATCTGGCCACCTTCAAAGCCTCTTGCTATTGAACCACCTGATCTAGATTTCTGACCTTTATGACCTCTTCCAGCTGTTTTTCCAGTTCCGGAACCAATACCTCTTCCAACACGTTTTCTATTTTTAGTCGTACCAGTGCTTGTTAGAGAATTTAATCCTAAAGAATTGTTTGTTTCTGAATTTTCCATTATGAACTCTCTTTGACTTCAAGCATGTCCCTTATTTTATTGATCATGCCTCTATTGCTTAATGTGTCCTCGACAGTCACGGTCTCTTGCAATTTCCTAAAACCAAGCCCTTTAACACATTTCTTATGATTAGGCAGTCGGCCTATGCTGCTTTTTATCAGTTTGATATCTATTGTTTTGTTACTCATGATATTTCTGCTGTCTTTTTACCTCTCCTCAAGGCCACTTCTTCTGGAGATTCCATTGAACGCAATGCGTTGATAGTTGCTCTGACAACGTTAACTGGATTGGTTGATCCATAACATTTAGCTAAGACATTTTGCACACCAACTAACTCAAGCACTGCTCTCATAGCTCCGCCTGCGATGATTCCGGTTCCTTCTGCAGCTGGTTGCATGTATACCTTCGCTGCACCATGTTTAGCTTTTACTGGGTACCACAATGTTGACGCATTAAGACTTACATCAACCATATTTCTTCTAGCATTTTCCATAGCTTTTTGAATTGCAATTGGCACTTCTTTTGCTTTGCCTCTTCCAAATCCTACTTTACCTTTGCCATCTCCAACAACGCATAAAGCGGTAAACCCAAATATACGTCCACCCTTTACTACTTTTGCAACTCTGTTTACCTGAACAAGCTTTTCCTCAAGAGCATCTTGTTGTTGCAAACTATTATTTTGTTGACTCATTTTTTAAAACTCCAATCCAGCTTCTCGAGCTGATTCTGCGATGGCTTTTATACGGCCATGATATTTATAACCTGAACGATCAAATACTACTTTCTTAATGCCCGCTTCAATTGCTCTTTCAGCAATCTTTTGCCCGACTGCTTTAGCAGAGACAACGTTGTTTAGAGCCATTTTTTCCTCTTTCTCATTCGTAGAGGCAGATGCCAAAACGGTAGATCCTGAGGAATCAAAAACTTGTGCATAAAGGTTTTGTGAAGACTTAAACACTGTCAGTCTAGGCTTTTCCTGCTGAGATATTCTAATTCTGGTTTTTGCTGCGCGTCTTGTTCTAGAGTCTGCTTTTGAATTCATTGCTTATGCTCCTGCTGCTTTTTTAGCTTCTTTTCTTCTAATATTCTCATCAGCATATTTAACACCCTTACCTTTATATGGCTCTGGAGGTCTAAATGCTCTAATTTCTGCAGCTACTTGCCCTAAAAGTTGCTTATCATGACTTTTAAGAACAACTTCTGTTTGAGATGGTGTTTCCACATCAACTTGTTCTGGAATATCGTAGTGAACTGGATGAGAAAAGCCTAAAGTTAGTTCTAATTTCTTTCCACTAGCTTTGGCTCTGTACCCAACTCCAACTAATAATAATGTTTTCTGAAAGCCTTCAGAAACTCCGATTACCATATTATTTATTAGTGATCGAGTCGTGCCAGCCAATGCAGTTGATTCTGAGGAAGATTCATCATAAGAAATAGTAATCAAATTATCTGCATGAGTTGCCGACACTGACTCTGGAAATATAAATTCAGATTTACCTTTGGATCCTGAGACTGAAATGACTGTCTCATCCACTTTGATCTCTACGCCTGATGGGATTGATACTGGATTTTTAGCAACTCTAGACATAATTAAAAAACCTCACAAATGACTTCGCCACCAATATTTTGTGATCTAGCATCGCTATCACTCATTAATCCTTTATTAGTTGAAAGAATATACATACCTAATCCATTTTTTACTTCTGGAAGGTCTGAAGATGATGAATATCTTCTTAAGCTAGGCTTTGAAATTCTTTTGATTTCTCTGATAGCAGGAGCTTCATTAATATATTTCAGAGAAATGCTTAATGAATCTTTACCATCTGATGAAATTTTTTCACAAGCCAGTAAATAGCCTTCCTTCACAAGCAAAGATACAAGCTCATGTTTGAATTTAGAGAAGGGTGCCTCCACAACTTTTTTGCCACGCATGAGGCCATTTCTAATTCTTGTTAAGCAATCTGATGTAGGATCTTGAAAACTCATAATATTACCAACTTGATTTAACTAATCCAGGAATGTCGCCACGCATAGCAGCTTCACGTAATTTAATTCTACTAAGTCCAAATTTTCTATAGACGGCATGAGGTCTGCCAGTTAAAGAGCACCTTCTAGTAACTCGAGAGGGACTAGCATTTCTAGGGAGCCTTTGTAATTTTTCAAAAGCTGCCATTTTTTCTTCATAAGAATTTTCAGGATTTAAAAATGCTTCTTTTAATGCAGCTCTTTTAACTGAGTAGCGTTCAACCATTTTTTGTCTTTTGACATCTCTAGCTATTACTGATTTTCTTGTCATTTATTTTTACCTTATTTTTTAAATGGGAAATTTAATACTTCAAGCAATGCTTTAGCATCTTCTTTATTAGAAGCTGATGTATTAATGCTTATGTCCATGCCTCGGATCTTATCTATATTGTCGTAATTAATCTCTGGAAAAATAATTTGCTCCTTAATGCCCATACTATAGTTACCCTGGCCATCAAATGATCTAGGATTTAAGCCCCTAAAATCTCTTTCCCTTGGAATTGCAACATTTACCAAACGCTCTATAAAGTCATACATTCTGTTGCCTCTCAATGTAACCTTGCAACCAACTGGCCATCCTTCACGCAATTTAAAACTTGCAACTGATTTTTTTGCTTTTGTTATTACAGCTTTCTGACCAGCTATTAACTCAAGATCATTTACCGCAGATTCTAAATGCTTTTTATCAGTCAAAGCTTCTCCAACTCCCATATTGATAACTACCTTGGTAAGCTTTGGTACAGCCATAACATTATCGATCCCCAATTTTTCTTGTAATTGAGGAAGCAATTCTTTATTAAAAGTATCTTTTAAATTCATGATTTAATTTCTTTTTTATCTGATGAGTAAACTCTTAATTTCTTATCTCCGTCTGTTTGAAAGGAAATCCTATCTGCTTTTTTTTGCTTAGGATTCCAAATTGCTACATTTGAAAGATTCATTGCAGCCTCTTTTTCAACTATTCCGCCTACTTCTCCGAGTTGAGGATTAGGCTTGGTATGTTTTTTTATCATATTGATGCCTGTGATTACTGCCTTGTTATTGAATTTAGATATTTTTTGTACAGTTCCCTTTTTTCCAATATCCTTGCCAGCAATAACAACAACCTCGTCACCAGTTCTTAATTTCGTTACTGTTTCATTATTTTTTTTCATTACAAAACTTCCGGAGCTAGTGATAAAATTTTCATATGCTTCCCCTCTCTCAGTTCTCGTGTAACTGGTCCAAAAACTCTGGTTCCAATTGGAGCTTTATTACCACCAATTAAAACAGCAGCATTTTCATCAAATTTTATTAAAGAGCCATCTCTTCTTCTGACACCCTTTTTTGTTCTAACAACTAACGCATCGACAACCTGACCTTTTTTAACCTTGCCGGTTGGGATTGCTTCTCTGATAGCAACTTTAATAACATCACCGATATTCGCATAACGTCTCTTTGAACCACCAAGCACTTTGATGCACATAACACTTCTAGCTCCACTGTTATCAGCTATGGTTAATATTGATTGCATTTGAATCATGATTGACTCTCCTGAATCTCAGCTTCTGCTGTCAAAGGTTTAGTTTCTGAAAGTAGCTTCCAAGTTTTAGACTTGGAATAAGGTCTACACTCTTCTACAGTTACCAAATCACCGATCTTGGCTAAATTTCCCTCATCATGAGCATGAACCTTTGTAGAGCGCTTCATAATTTTGCTATATGTAGGATGCTTAACTTTACGCTCAACTTTTACAGTAATGGTTTTGTCAGCTTTATCGCTAATAACTATGCCAGTCAGCTGCCTTGGATTAGTACTCATGCGGATGCTTCCTCAGATTTTTTTTCGTTAATAATAGTTTTTATTTGAGCGATCTTTTTTCTGTCAACTGTTAATAAATGAGATTCATTGAGCTGGCCAGTCTTATGCTTCATTCTGTTTTTAAATTGATTCTCCCTAATTTCTAATACTAAACTTTCTAAAGCTTTAACATCTTTCTTACGAAGGTCTTGAATATCACTTGTTAACTTTGCCATTTTTATAATGCCTTTTTAATAAATGTAGTTCTGACGGGTAACTTAGCTGCTGCTAATTTCAAAGCTTCTCTCGCAACCTCTTCTGATACACCAGCCATTTCATATAACACTGTTCCTGGTTGAACAAGGCTTACCCAATACTCAACATTGCCCTTTCCCTTTCCCATTCTTACTTCTAATGGCTTTTTGGTTATAGGTTTATCAGGGAATATGCGAATCCAGATGTTACCACCACGCTTTATGGATCTTGTCATTGCTCTTCTTGCAGATTCAATCTGACGAGCAGTGATCCTGCCTCTAGTTGTAGCTTTTAGAGCATACTCACCGAATGCTATAGTATTACCTGATTGAGCAAGGCCTCTATTTCGGCCTTTATGCATCTTTCTAAACTTTGTTTGTTTTGGTTGCAACATGATTAACTTCCTTGATCCTCATCTTTAAAAGGATCGCCTAAAACTTCGCCAGTATATACATGAACCTTTACGCCAATTAACCCATAAGTAGTTGCGGCTTCTGCTACTCCATAATCTATATTTGCTCTTAAGGTATGCAGAGGCACTTGACCCTCTCTATACCATTCGGCTCTAGCAATCTCTGCTCCGCCCAGTCTACCTGAAACTTCAGTTCTGATGCCTTTAGCACCCTGTCTCATAGCGCTTTGAACTGCTCGCTTCATGGCCCTTCTAAATTGAACTCTTCGTTCTAGCTGTTGCGCGATTCCTTCGGCAAGAATTGTTGCATCAAGATCTGGCTTTCTAACTTCCTTAATATTTACCTGAACTGGTAATGTAACAATTTTTTGAACTGAGGCCTTCAATGACTCAATCTCTTCCCCTTTTTTTCCAATAATAATACCTGGTCTTGATGTATGAATATTTACAACAAAATTTTGCGCAGAACGTTCAAGCTCTACTTTGCTGATAGAGGAAAATCTCAATCTATCCTTGATGTAGTTTCTCACTTTGAGATCTTCAATAAGATTCTCTCTAAATGATTTACCTTTTGCGTACCACAAAGCATTATGCTTTTTGATAACGCCAAGTCGAAAACCAGTTGGATGAACTTTTTGACCCATTACTTCTCCTGATCCGATAATATAATTTCAATATGGCAACTTGGCTTGATTATTCTGTCAGCCCTTCCTCTTGCACGAGGTTTCATTCTTTTTAATCTCATGCCTTGATTAACTATTACTGATTTCACAACCAATAGATCAATATCAGCCTTTTCATTATTTTCAGCATTTGCAATTGCAGATTCTAAAAGTTTTTTTATTACAGCGGATGCTTTCTGCTTGTGAAAAGTAAGAAAGTCCATTGCTGCATGCACTGATTTGCCTCTAACCACATCAGCCACTAATCCTGCTTTTTGAGCAGATAGTCTAGTCCCTTTTAAATATGCTCTTGTTTCCATTATTTCGACTTTCTGTCCCCTGAATGCATTCTAAAAGTTCTTGTAATGGCAAATTCACCTAATTTGTGGCCGACCATATCTTCATTGATGTATACAGGAACATGCTGTCTTCCGTTATGAACAGATATAGTTAATCCAACCATAGCTGGGCTGATCATAGATCTTCTTGACCAAGTCTTAATAGGCCTTTTACTATTTTCACTAATTGCTTTGTCAACTGCTTTTTGCAGTGATAAATCAATAAATGGTCCTTTTTTTAGTGATCTAGGCATTATTTATTTCCTTTTAGCTCTTCTTCTAACAATCAGATCATCCGTTCGTTGGTTTTTTCTTGTTTTATAACCTTTAGTTGGTATACCCCAAGGCGTTGATGGATGTCTTCCACCAGAAGTCCTGCCTTCGCCTCCTCCATGAGGGTGATCAACTGGATTCATGGCTACACCCCTTACGGTAGGCCTAACACCCCTCCATCTTTTAGCTCCAGCTTTACCCAATGAACGTAAATTATTTTCTTGGTTGGAAACAGTTCCCAGGGTTGCTTTACATGCAGACAATATTTTTCTCATTTCGCCAGATTGCAATCTTAAAGTTGCGTATATGCCTTCTTTTGCAACTAATCTTGCAGATGTGCCAGCACTTCTAGCAATCTGCGCTCCTTTTCCAGGTTTCATTTCTACGCAATGAATTGTTGTTCCAAGAGGAATATTTACTAATTTCATGCAGTTACCTGCTTTCATTTCCGTCTGATCTGCTGCTAGAACAGGATCTCCTACTTTAATTTTGCTAGGAGCAATAATATATCTCCTTTCACCATCAGCATATTTAAGCAAAGCTAAGTGCGCAGATCTATTTGGATCATACTCAATTCTCTCTACAACAGCTGGAACATCTTGCTTATCTCGTTTGAAATCAATAACTCTATAATGCTGTTTGTGCCCACCACCTTGATGTCTTACAGTAATTCTGCCGTTATTATTTCTTCCACCATTCTTTGATTTTTTTTCTAGCAGAGCTTTATGAGGCCGACCTTTATAAAGATCGGATTTGATTGAAATAACCCCTCTTCTACCAGGACTAGTTGGTTTTGCTTTGATAACTGCCATGATTAACTAATACCCTCAAATTGAATCTCGGAACCTTCTTTTAAAGAAACAAAAGCTTTCTTATAGTCTGATCTTTTGTATATTCCAAATCTATTTCTTTTTGTTTTACCTTTTTGAGTTGAGGTAGTAACACTGTCAACCTTTACATCAAATAAATCTTCAACAGCCTTTTTAATCTCTAATTTTGATGCAGATAAATCTACTTTAAATACTACCTGATTCAAGCTTCCAACAGATGTAGCCTTCTCAGTAATATAGGGAGAATGAATTAATGTAAGTAATTTTTCTTTATTCATTAGACCCATGCCTCAATTAACTTAAATGCAGCAGGAGTAACTGCGACTTTTTCAGATCTTAATAAAATGACTGGATTAATTTCTTTAACGGTTACCACATCTACATGCGGGATGTTTCTTGCTGATAGGTATAAGTTTGTATCCATTTCATCAAGGATAATAAGGACATTGTTAAGGCTAAACTGTCGAAGAAAGCTATTCATTTCTTTGGTCTTAGGTGCTTCAAATTTAGGCTGTTCAATCGCAACCAAACGATTTTGTCTATGCAGTTCAGAGAAAATAGAACTTATTGCAGCTCTGTACATCTTCTTATTAATTTTTTTTGAATAATCTCTTGGTGTAGCTGCAAAAGCTACTCCACCACCCCTCCAAATAGGACTTCTAATTGTTCCAGCTCTTGCTCGACCGGTACCTTTTTGACGGTATGGTTTTTTGCCGCCGCCTCTTACTTCTGACCTTGTTTTTTGTTTATGAGAGCCTTGTCTAGATCCAGCTAGATATGTAACTACAGCTTGATGAACAAGAGTCTCATTAAACTCTTTGCCAAAAGTTGTTTCTGAAATCTGAACATCAGTTTTTTTATTGTCGATATTTAACAAATCTAATTTCATCTTTGTTTCACCGCAGGGGTAATTTTTAGTGTCGAGCCATTAAATCCAGGCACTGCGCCCTTAACATAAAGAAGATTATTCTGAACATCTGATCCTATTAATTCTAAACTTTGAATGGTTTTTGTTTCATGTCCCATATGACCTGACATTTTTTTTCCTTTCCAAACCCTTCCAGGTGTTTGACATTGCCCAATTGAACCATGTGCTCTGTGAGCCAAAGAATTACCATGTGTTGCATCTTGCATCGCAAAGTTATGTCTTTTTATCACACCAGCATATCCCTTGCCTTTAGAGGTTCCTGTTACATCAACCAATTTGCCAACTTCAAGAATATCAGCAGTTAGGTGATGTCCAACCTTGAGCTCATCAGTCTCTTCAGTTCTAAATTCGAATAATTCCCCATTGGAGATATTTTGTTTCTTAAAAAATTCTTTAGACGACTTTGTTAGATTTTTTGAGGTGTTCTTTGAGACAACAACTGCACTATAACCATGCTTTTGGTAGGTCTTGATATCTGCTACAAAATTAGCTGCAACTGAAATTACCGTTACGGGAATAGAAGTGCCGTCTTCTTTAAAAAGCCTCGACATACCTGATTTTTTTCCAACTAAGCCAATGCTCAATTTTTTCTCCTTTTAAACGGGGCTAAAAACCCTCTATGGCCGCTAAGCGCGTTAAAAAAGTGACAAATTAACTTAAGCTAATTTGCACATCTACCCCAGATGAAAGGTCAAGCTTCATTAAAGCGTCGACTGTTTTATCTGTGGGCTCTACTATATCCATAAGTCTTTTGTACGTTCTTATCTCATACTGATCTCTTGCATCTTTATCTTTGTGCGGAGACGTTAAAACTGTTGTTCTCTCTTTTTTAACTGGCAAAGGTATTGGGCCCTTTACAATTGCACCAGTTTTTTTTGCAGTCTCAACTATTAATTTTGTTGAGGCATCAATCAAACGATAGTCAAAAGCTTTTAAGCGAATTCTTATTGATTGATTGTCCAATTTAGTTAATTCCTATATATCTGCTTTATGCAAAATGTTGCGTATTCTATGACTCTAGACACCCTAATGTCAACAAATTTAGAGGATTAATCAGTCTATTGTGTTAATTAGTTTTTAGCTGTTCAGCAATGTTATTGGGAACTTCAGCATATTTTAAAAATTCCATTGAAAAACTAGCTCTTCCCTGTGTTGCAGATCGAAGATCGGTTGCATATCCAAACATTTCGGACAAAGGAACTTCTGATCTAACAGTCTTACCTGTTGGTATTTCATCCATTCCTAAGATGATTCCTCTTCTTCTATTTAGATCGCCTACTACGTCACCCATATGCTCTTCAGGAGTAACTACTTCAACAGCCATCATTGGTTCTAAAAGAACAGGGCGAGCTTTAAGGCAACCTTCTTTTAGTGCCATTGACCCAGCAATTTTGAAAGCCATTTCACTGGAGTCAACATCGTGGAAAGAACCATCATATAAAGTTGCTCTAAGCGCAAGAAGAGGATAACCAGCTATAACACCATTTTTCATCTGCTCTTGAATACCCTTGTCAACTGCTGGTATGTATTCCTTTGGAACAACACCACCAACAATTTTATCTACAAATTCATACTCATCATCTAAGCCAAGAGGCTCTAATTTCAGCCAAACATGGCCATATTGACCTTTTCCTCCACTTTGTCTTACAAATTTACCTTCAATATCTATAGACTCTCTAATAGTCTCGCGATAGGAAACTTGAGGCTTTCCGATATTTGCCTCAACGTCGAACTCTCTTCTCATCCTATCAACCAATACATCTAGGTGCAGTTCACCCATGCCAGAAATAATTGTTTGAGCAGATTCTTCATCCGTGTGAACTCTAAAAGAAGGATCTTCTTGAGCAAGTTTTCCTAAAGCAACACCCATTTTCTCTTGGTCAGCTTTTGTTTTGGGTTCAACAGCAACAGAAATAACTGGTTCTGGGAAATCCATACGCTCTAAGACAACTTGGTCTTTGAGATCACAAAGAGTATCCCCTGTAGTAACATCTTTCAAACCAATGCAAGCTGCTATATCACCTGCTCTAATTTCTTTAATTTCATTTCGATCATTTGAATGCATTTGCACCATTCGACCAACTCTTTCCTTTTTCTCCTTAGTTGCATTCATAACTCCATCACCTACAGAAAGAACACCTGAATAAACACGAATAAATGTCAATGTACCGACAAATGGATCAGTAGCAATTTTAAATGCTAGTGCAGAAAATGGTTCTTCATCTGAAGATGACCTAGACACCTCAATCTCTTCATCACTAGGAAGTGATCCCTTGATAGCTTTAACTTCATTCGGGGCTGGCAAGTATTCAATTGCTGCATCCAATACAGCCTGAACTCCTTTGTTCTTAAAGGCAGATCCACAAAATGCAGGGATTATTTCATTAGCAAGAGTTCTAATTCGAATGCCTTCTTTGATCTGATCATCGCTTAATTCTCCGCTTTCAATATATGCATTCATTAGCTCTTCATTTGCTTCTGCAGCACTTTCCATCATTGATTCTCGAAGAGATTGACAAATATCAAAAATATCATCAGGAATCTCTCTCTCCTCAAATGTCAGCCCTTGATCCTCTTCATTCCAAAAGATTGCCTTCATTTTTACTAGGTCTACAACACCTTTAAAATTTTCTTCAGCACCTATGTTGTATTGCATAGGAACCACATTAGCTTTTAATCTATCTTTAATTTGGTTAGTTACTCGAGAAAAGTCAGCCCCAGCTCTATCCATCTTATTAACAAATACAATTCTTGGAACCTCATATCTATCTGCTTGACGCCAAACAGTTTCTGATTGAGGCTCTACCCCAGAAGTTCCGCAAAATACTACAACGGCTCCATCAAGAACTCTAAGAGACCTCTCAACCTCAATTGTAAAGTCAACGTGACCTGGTGTATCAATAATATTAATTCTATGCTGAGGAAATTGTTGCTCCATCCCAGACCAAAAACATGTAGTTGCGGCAGAGGTTATCGTAATACCTCTTTCCTGTTCTTGCTCCATCCAATCCATGGTTGCTGCACCATCATGAACTTCACCAATCTTATGTGATAAGCCTGTATAGAATAATACACGTTCGGTTGTAGTGGTTTTGCCTGCATCAACATGTGCACATATACCAATATTTCTGTACTTACTAAGATTAGTATCTCTAGCCATAATGAAAACCTAAATAATGAATTATATTAAAAACGGAAATGTGAAAATGCTTTATTGGCTTCAGCCATACGATGCACATCTTCTTTCTTTTTTACAGCAGAGCCTTTGCCTTCAGCTGCATCAGCTAGTTCTCCAGCTAATCTGTGATCCATAGACTTCTCGCTTCTTTTTCTTGCAGCTTCAACCAACCAACGCATTGCAAGAGCTTGTCTTCTTGATGGTCTAACTTCTATTGGAACTTGATAAGTAGCTCCGCCAACTCTTCTTGATTTAACCTCAACCATCGGGCCGATAGTATCCAATGCTTTCTTAAATAATTCTACGGGATCAGTTTTTGAACTTTCGTCAATTTTATTAAAGGCACCATATACAATTTTTTCTGCAACAGATTTTTTTCCATCTTTCATGATGTGATTCATGAACTTGGCAACAATAATATCTTTGTACTTTGGATCAGGAAGTATTTTTCTTTTTTCGGGACTTCTTCTTCTTGGCATGCTTATTTACCTTTTTTTGCTCCATACTTGGATCTTCTTTGTTTTCTATTTGCAACACCAGATGTATCCAAAGAACCTCTTACAGTGTGATATCTAACCCCAGGAAGATCCTTGACTCTTCCACCACGAATTAAAACAACAGAGTGCTCTTGTAGGTTATGACCTTCACCACCAATGTATGAAGTGACCTCATATCCACTCGTTAGTCTAACTCTACAAACTTTCCTTAAAGCTGAATTTGGTTTCTTTGGAGTGGTTGTATACACACGGGTACAGACGCCCCTACGTTGTGGAGATTTCTCCAATGCTGGAACATCAGTTTTCCTCACTTTAGGTTTGCGAGGTTTTCTTATTAATTGATTTACTGTAGCCATAATTTATTAGTTGGTCGCGATTTTATAGACATGCTTCACTACGGTCAACATTATTCCTCAGTTTCTTGTAATTCTTGTCTTAATGCTGCTTCGATGTCGTCTTCAGATAGCATTGATTCCGATGAATCACTAGCTTTCTTAGCAGCCATTTGATCATGGAACTCCATTCCAGTTCCAGCAGGTATCAATCTTCCTACAACAACGTTTTCCTTCAAGCCTCTCAAGTAATCCACCTTACCTGTAACAGATGCTTCTGTTAGAACACGTGTAGTTTCTTGGAAAGAAGCAGCAGAAATAAATGAATTAGTTGTCAGTGAAGCCTTAGTGATTCCAAGCAATACTCGTTCAAAGCGAGCAGGCTCTTTTTTTGCTGCAACTGCTTTAATATTTTCTTCAACCAACTCTGCGTATTCAACCTGATCACCTTGAATAAATTTAGTATCTTCGCCATCAACAATTAATGCCTTTCTAAGCATTTGACGCAAAATAGTTTCAATGTGCTTATCATTGATCAGAACACCTTGAAGTCTGTAAACATCTTGTATTTCATTCACAATGAAATTAGTTAACTGAGGAATACCTCTTAAGCGCAAGATATCATGCGGACTTAATGGGCCATCAGAAATAATGTCACCTTTTTCTATTCTCTCGCCCTCAAACACTGTGAGAATTCTGTGCTTAGGAATCAACATCTCAACATTTTGAGTTTTTTTGGTTGCACCATCTGGAGTTATCACTAATCTAACTTTGCCTTTAGTTTCTTTTCCAAAGGCAATGATTCCACTTTCCTCAGCAAGCACTGCTGCATCTTTTGGTTTTCTTGCCTCAAAAAGATCAGCAACCCTTGGAAGGCCGCCAGTGATATCTTTAGTTTTCGATCCCTCTAAAGGTATTCTTGCTAAGACTTCTCCAGCATATAATTTTTTACCATCTTTTAAATTAACTAATGCTTTAGCGGGCAATGAATAGTTAGCTGGCGTTTTATGTTCTCCTAATGGAACAGGTTTGCCTTTTGCATCCACTAGTGCAATTGATGGAACCTTATCTTTTCCTGCAGAAGGCCTCTCAGCAACATCAATAACCTCGATACTGCTTAACCCAGTCAGTTCATCGGTTTTTGATCGAACAGTTACACCATCATCTATATCTGTAAATTGAACAATTCCTTCAACCTCACTTATGATTGGTCGTGTATAGGGATCCCATCCTGCAATTTTCAGTCCGGGCTCAACATTAGTTTGATCCTTTACAGATAATGTAGATCCATAAATTAATTTATGTTGTTCTATCAATTTACCTTTTTCATCAATAAGGGTAACTTGACTATTTCTAGAAACAACAACCTCTTGCTTATCTTTATTGGTAACTGTTTTTATGTCTGAAGAAAAGTTAATCATTCCAGCATTATTAACAACAATTGCATTATCTTCTGATGAGCTTGACGCAGCTCCACCAATATGGAATGTACGCATGGTTAACTGAGTTCCTGGCTCACCAATTGATTGAGCGGCGACAACTCCAACAGCCTCTCCTCTATGCACTAGGTGACCTCTGGCCAAATCTCTTCCATAGCACTTGGCACAAACACCATAAGCAGCCTCACAAGTCATTGGTGATCTAACTTTTAGTGATGATATATTCAACTCATCAATTTTCTTGACTGAATCTTCATCAATAAGATGACCTAATGGATAGACCTCTTCGCCATCTCCATTAAAAATTGGTTCTGCAATTACTCTGCCTAGAATTCTTTCTGTGAGTGGCTGAATAATGTCTCCACCTTCAACAATTGATGATACAACTATTGATTGTTCAGTACCGCAATCATCCTCAACAACAACAGAATCCATGGCAACATCACAAAGCCTTCTGGTTAAGTAGCCTGAATTAGCAGTTTTAAGGGCTGTATCAGCCAAGCCTTTTCGAGCTCCATGAGTTGATATAAAGTACTGAAGAACTGATAGCCCCTCTCTAAAGTTTGCAGTAATTGGGGTTTCAATAATAGAACCATCTGGCTTGGACATTAATCCACGCATTCCAGATAGCTGCCTAATCTGAGCAGGAGATCCCCTAGCACCTGAGTCAGCATATATAAATACAGAGTTAAATGAGGCCTGATCAACCTCTTTGCCTTCGCTATCTTCAACTTGATCCGTGCTAATTTTTGCCATCATTGCTTTGGCAACTTTTTCATTTGCACGAGACCAAATATCAATTACTTTATTGTATCTCTCACCTTGGGTTACAAGGCCAGACTCATATTGTGATTCAATAGATTTTACTTCTTTTTCAGCAGCATCAATGATGGATGGCTTCTCCTCTGGTATAACAAAATCATCCACACCAATAGAAGATCCAGAACGTGTTGAATGCTCAAAGCCAAGATACATAAGCTGATCTGCAAAAATTACAGTATCCTTTAAGCCAGCCTTTCTATATGAAATATCTATTAAGTTAGAAACAGATTTCTTATCCAAAGTTTTATTTACATTATCAAAACCGACCTCGATAGGTGAGATTCTCCAAACCAAGACTCTACCTACAGTTGTATCTTCAAGAAAGGTTCCCTTATCAGCATTCGTAATTCTAACTTTAATATTTGCATGTATATCTAAGGTCTCAGATTCATATGCTCTTAATACTTCATCAGGATTGCTGAATACTCTTCCATCACCTTTCACATTAACCTTGTCTCTGGTCATATAATAGAGCCCTAAAACTATATCTTGGGTAGGATTAATAATTGGCTCACCATTTGCAGGAGATAAAATATTGTTTGTTGACATCATAAGAGCGCGAGCCTCAAGTTGTGCCTCGATAGAAAGAGGGACGTGAACAGCCATCTGGTCTCCATCAAAATCAGCGTTAAAAGCCACACAGACTAATGGATGAAGCTGAATAGCCTTACCTTCAACTAAAAGAGGTTCAAATGCTTGAATGCCCAGTCTATGAAGAGTTGGAGCTCTATTTAAAAGAATTGGATGTTCTCTAATTACATCTTCTAAAATTTCCCAGACCTCAGGAGTTTCTCTTTCAACTAGTTTTTTTGCTGCTTTAATTGTCGTAGCAAGTTCTTTTTGTTCAAGCTTCCCATATACATATGGCTTGAATAACTCAAGCGCCATTTTCTTTGGAAGTCCGCACTGATGTAATTTCAAATTAGGACCGGCAACAATCACAGATCTTCCTGAGTAATCAACACGCTTACCTAGTAAATTTTGTCTAAATCTTCCACCCTTACCTTTAATCATGTCTGCCAAAGATTTCAACGGGCGTTTATTAGTACCAGTGATCACACGACCTCTTCTACCATTATCAAGAAGTGCATCAACACTCTCTTGAAGCATTCTCTTCTCATTTCTTACAATAATATCTGGAGCACTCAACTCTAAGAGACGCTTCAATCGGTTATTCCTGTTAATAACCCTTCTATATAAATCGTTAAGATCTGAAGTAGCAAAACGACCTCCCTCTAAGGGAACCAAAGGTCTTAGATCGGGAGGAAGAACTGGCAATACATTCATGATCATCCATTCTGGTTTATTTCCAGACTCATTAAATGCTTCAAGAAGTTTTAATCTTTTAGATAATTTTTTAAGTTTAGTTTCTGAATTAGTTTGTGGAACTTCCTCGCGAATGATTCTAATTTCTTCTTCTAAATCAATTTCTTGTAATAGCATTTGCACTGCTTCTGCACCCATAGAAGCTGTAAATTCATCTCCATATTCATCGAATGCTTCAACAAATTCTTCTTCGGTAAGAATTTGGCACTTTTCTAATTCTGTTAAGCCTGGGTCAGTAACAATGTAGCTTTCAAAATATAAAACTCTTTCTATTTCTCTTAGTGTTATATCTAGCAATAATCCTATTCTTGAAGGCAGTGATTTCAAAAACCAAATATGAGCAACAGGCGCAGCAAGTTCTATATGCCCCATTCTCTCTCTTCTTACTTTAGCCAAAGTAACTTCCACTCCGCACTTCTCGCACACAACACCACGATGCTTCATACGCTTATATTTTCCGCAAATACACTCATAATCTTTAACTGGACCAAAAATTTTGGCACAGAAAAGACCATCTCTTTCGGGCTTAAAAGTTCGATAGTTAATAGTTTCGGGTTTTTTTACTTCACCAAATGACCAGGATCTGACCATCTGTGGGGAAGCGAGCCCAGCTGTGATGGAAGAAAAGTCTTCTTGCTTAGTCTTTAACGAATTTAGTAAATCTTTCAATTATTTCTCCTAATTTTCAGAATCAAGTTCTAGGTTAATTCCAAGTGATCGAATCTCTTTTGTGAGTACGTTGAATGACTCGGGGATATTTGCATCCATTTCATAGTTTCCATCGACAATGTTTTTGTACATTTTAGTTCTTCCTGGAACATCATCGGACTTAACTGTGAGCATCTCTTGAAGAGTGTATGAGGCCCCATATGCTTCGAGAGCCCACACTTCCATTTCTCCAAATCTTTGCCCACCAAACTGAGCTTTTCCACCAAGAGGTTGCTGGGTAACAAGACTGTATGAACCTGTTGAACGAGCATGCATCTTATCATCGACCAAATGATTCAGTTTGATCATATACATGTATCCAACTGTTACAGGCCGTTCGAACTGTCGGCCTGTCCTTCCATCAAAGAGAGTTAATTGACCAGACTCAGGCAGGTCAGCAAGCTTTAACAATTCTTTAATCTCAGATTCTTTTGCGCCATCAAATACAGGGGTTGCAATTGGTAAACCATCCACCAGATTACTTGCTAAAGACTGAATTTCGGTATTATTAAATGCATTTAAGTCTTCTTTGATTGTCGCATTTTTGTTATACAAAACATCTAAGTATTTTTTAAGCTCATCTGCTTTAGCTTTGGCTTTAATCATTTTATTAATTTTTTCACCTATTCCTTTAGCAGCTGATCCCATATGCGTTTCAAGAATCTGCCCCACATTCATTCTGGATGGAACACCAAGAGGATTTAAGACAATATCAACTGGATTTCCTTCATGATCATATGGCATATCTTCGATAGGCATAATTTCGGATATAACACCTTTGTTACCATGTCTACCAGCCATCTTATCTCCAGGCTGAATTCTTCTTTTAACTGCAAGATAGACTTTTACAATTTTGATTACTCCAGGAGCAAGATCATGGCCCCTAGTAATCTTTTGTTTTTTCTCATCAAAGCTTTCTTGTATATCTTGAAGATATCGTTTTAAAGCTTTCTCAGCCTCTTCAATTTTGGTATTCCCAGAATCATCAGTGATTCTTACTGACAATAGATCATCCAAGCTAAGTTCTGCTAGTTCATCAGCTGATGGAGTTGAGCCTTTCTTGAGTCCTGGGCCCTTAGAAATTTTAGAGCCTTTGATAATATCAACTAGGCGGATTCTGGTTGCATCATTAATGATTTTAATCTGATCATCAGTATCTTTTTTTGTAACAGCTAAATGATCAGCTTCTATAGACTGAGTTCTCTCATCTTTTTCCATTCCGTCTCTAGTAAAGACTTCCACTCCAATGACAGTACCGTTAATACTTGATGGAACCCTTAATGAGGTATCTTTAACATCAGAGGCTTTTTCTCCAAAAATTGCACGTAATAACTTTTCTTCTGGAGATAATTGAGTCTCACCTTTGGGCGTAATTTTGCCAACTAAAATGTCTCCAGCTTTAACTTCAGCGCCGACATAAACCATCCCACACTCATCAAGCTTTCCAAGAGATCCTTCGCCAACATTAGGAATATCAGATGTGATCTCCTCTGAGCCAAGTTTGGTATCTCTTGAAATACAAGTTAATTCTTGGATATGAATAGAGGTGAATCTATCTTCTCTTGATACTTTTTCAGACATCAAAATAGAATCTTCAAAGTTATATCCATTCCATGGCATGAAGGCTATTCTAATATTTTGCCCTAATGCTAGTTCACCATTATCTACTGATGGTCCATCAGCGAGAATATCCCCAAATTTTACTTTGTCTCCAACTGAAACCAGAGGTCTCTGGTTAATACAAGTATTTTGATTTGATCTTGTGTACTTAGTGAGATTATAGATATCAACAGCATTATTAGAATGCTTAGAATCCGTTACGCGAACAACAATTCTTGCAGCATCAACATTCTCAACGATCCCATTATTTTTGGCTACTACGCACACACCAGAATCACCAGCAACAATTGTCTCAAAGCCAGTTCCAACTAAAGGTTTCTCAGGTTTTAGGACTGGGACAGCCTGGCGCATCATGTTTGAGCCCATCAAGGCTCTGTTAGCATCATCATGTTCAAGAAAAGGAATTAAAGAAGCTGCAACAGAAACAACCTGCTGAGGAGCCACATCCATTAAATCAATTCTTTCTGGGCTCATCAAGGCAGAATCACCATTGTGTCGAACTGGCACAAGGTCATCTGCAAACTTTCCTGATTTGTCTAGTACTGCATTTGCTTGAGCAATAATATGTTCTCCCTCATCGATTGCAGAAAGGTAAATAATTTCGTTAGTGACCTTTCCTTTAATAACTTTCCTGTAGGGACTTTCAATAAATCCGAAAGCGTTGGTTCTTGAATAACAAGCAAATGAGTTAATTAATCCAATATTTGGTCCTTCAGGTGTCTCGATTGGACAAAGTCTTCCATAATGAGTTGGATGTACATCCCTAACCTCAAAACCTGCACGCTCTCTAGTTAAGCCGCCTGGTCCAAGCGCTGAAACTCTTCGCTTATGGGTAATCTCGGATAAAGGATTATTCTGGTCCATAAACTGAGATAATTGGCTGGAGCCAAAAAATTCTTTAATTGCAGCGGTTACAGGCTTTGCATTAATTAGATCTTGCGGACCAAGCTCATCAGCTTCAGCCATACTTAATCTTTCTCTTACTGCCCTTTCTACTCTTATTAAGCCAACTCTGAATTGATTAGCAGTCATCTCTCCTACTGATCTAACGCGTCTATTACCCAGGTGATCAATATCATCAACGGTATCATGGCCATCTCTTATGGCTACTATTCCTTTCATCACACCCAAGATGTCCTCAACATCTAGGATTCCTGGTATTTCTTTAATTGTGTCTGTTTTTAATCTGCGATTAAATTTCATCCTGCCCACTTCTGAAAGATCGTAACGCTCAGGATTAAAAAATAGATTTTGGAATAACTGCTCAGCAGAATCCTTAGTGGGTGGCTCACCAGGCCTCATCATTCTGTATATTTCAACTAATGCTTCTAACTTATTTGAAGTAGGATCAGCCCTAAGTGTTGTCGATATGTATGGACCCTTATCAAGTTCATTAATATATAAAGTATGCAGTTCAGCTATATTTGCTTCTCGCAAAGCTTCAATTATCAATTGATCTATTTCTGTATTTGCTGAAACTAAGACCTCGCCGGTCTCTTGATTAAATACATCTTTTGCAAGGACTTTTCCAATTAAAAAATCATCTTCAACTTTGAGTGAAGTCATCTTGGCTTGCTCAAGTTCACGAACATGTCTTGCAGTAATTCTCTTATTAGCTTCTACAACAACTTTTGATTTAATTTTTAGATCAACTGATAATGTTTGACCTCGCAGCCTGGAAGGAATTAATTCTATATTTATTCCAGCTTTCTCTATTTGAACGGTATCAATTTCATAAAAATGCTGCAGAATTTCCTCGGTTCCCATATCCATAGCTTTTAATATTATGGTAGCTGGTATTTTTCTTCTTCTATCAATACGGCAAAATAAATTATCTTTTGGATCAAACTCAAAATCTAACCATGAACCTCTATATGGGATGATGCGGGCAGAATAGAGAACTTTGCCTGATGAATGAGTTTTCCCTTTATCGTGATCATAGAAAACTCCTGGAGATCTATGAAGTTGATTAACAACGACTCTTTCAGTGCCGTTAATAACGAAGGATCCATTCTCAGTCATCAATGGAACTTCGCCCATGAAAACTTCGCCCTCTTTAACGTCTTTAACTTCTTGAAAGTTAGTATCTCGATCATAAATTACTAAACGAACCACAATTCGAAGTGGAGCAGAATAACTTAAGCCTTGAATTAAGCATTCTTGGACTGTGTAGCCCGGTTTTCCTAATTCATATGAAACATATTCAAGGGCAGCATTGCCAGATACGCTGGTAATAGGAAAAAGCGTTTGGAAAACTTCTTCGAGGCCCTTATTTTCTCTTGCACCTACTTCAACATGTTGTTGAAGAAATTGTGTGTAAGACTCGAGTTGAGTCTCAATAAGTTTTGGAAGCTTCATAACTTTTGGAAGTCTTCCGAAGTTTTTTCTAATTCTTCTTTTTTCTGTATAGCTGTATGACATATGTTGCCCTATTTAAATGTTTTATTGAAAGATTACTTAAGTTCTGCTGTTGCTCCGGCTTCAGTCAATTGCTTAAGCATCTCTTCAGCATCAGCTTTCTTAACAGCTTCTTTCAAAGTGTTAGGAGCGCCATCTACTAAATCCTTAGCCTCTTTCAATCCAAGTCCAGTGATAGCACGGACAGCTTTAATTACTTGAACTTTTTGATCACCAGCTGCAGTAAGGACCACATCAAAGTCATCTTTCTCTTCAGCAACCTCACCAGCATCTCCGCCAGCAGCGGCAGGAGCAGCGGCTACAGCAGCTGCTGCAGTAACACCGAATTTTTCCTCTATCGCTGAAATAAGTTCAACCAAGTCCATAACGGACATTTCTTCTATCGCACTTAGAATATCGTCTTTAGATATTGCCATTTTTTTCTCCTAGATTTAGGCGTTTGCCTGTTTGTTGTCTCGAACTGCAGAAAGAACCCTAGCTAACTTGCTTGGCACTTCATTAAGAAGTGTTGCAAACTTACCTATAGGTGCTTGTAGCACTGCAGCAATAAGAGTTAATGCTTCTTCTCGTGATGGCAGAGATGCAAGAACATCAATTTGTGATCCATCAAGAAGTTGCCCTTCCACAACTAAAGCTTTGATCTCAAGAGCTTCAAAGTTTTTTGCGTAAGTTTTTAACATCTTCGCTGCTGCACCTGGCTCAGCATATGAGAAAGCAAAAAGTGAGGGACCTGTTAACACTTCATCGGTACAACCAAAGTCAGTGCCTTCAAATGCCAGTTTTGCAAGAGAGTTTTTAATAACCTGAATATGAACACCAGATTCAGTTCCTTGTTTTCTGATTTCAGTTAACTCAGAAACCTTAAGGCCTCTGGCATCTGAAATAACAAGCGAAGAAGCAGAAGCTGAAACTTCCTTAACTTCTTGAACTATTCTCTCTTTATCTTCTCTAGCTAACGCCACAGCAATTCTCCTATTAATGCCTTTCGGCTAATCGGTGACAAACCGCCTTCGCAATTTGAACACCACCTACGTAGGAAATTAAGCTTTCGCACCTACGGTCTTTGACGGCTGCGATTAACGCAACAATCTAGGGTCAAAAAAGACCCTAAAACTTATATAGTTAAGGATGCAGGAGTAACTTTTACTCCTGGTCCCATAGTGCTACTCAAAGCAACGCTCTGAATGTATGCACCCTTAGCAGAGGCTGGCTTTAACTTCTTCACTTCTTCAAGCATAGCCGCTGCATTTTCTTGAATTTGATTGGACGAAAAGGAAACTTTTCCGATGCATCCATGCAATATTCCATTTTTGTCTGTTCTAAATCGGACCTGCCCTGATTTGGCGTTATTAATTGCTTCACCAACTTTTTCTGTGACTGTGCCTGTCTTAGGATTAGGCATTAGCCCTTTTGGCCCCAGAACCTGGCCCAGTTGGCCAACTACTCTTCATGGCGGCTTGTGAGGATATCACCACATCGACATCAATCTCTTCTTTTTTGAATTTCTCTGCTAGATCTTCCATGCCAACAAAGTCTGCCCCTGCATCATTTGCCTCCTTCGCCTGATCTCCGTCAGCAAAAACCGCAACAGTTACCGTTTTACCCAGAGGAATGGGGAAGTGTGATGGCGCCTCTGACATTCTGGTCAGATTTTCCTGGATCGATGCCCAAGTCTGAGCGCTATATCCACAGATTCGTCAAACTTGTTAGACTTGACCGTTTGAAATATATTCATTGCCTCTTCTAATGAGTAGGTATTCTCTGGATCAACGAGTTCCAATAGTTGTTTTTTCTTTTTTGTAAGCTTAGCTCATTATTTAACGTCTACTCCCATGCTTCTTGCTGTGCCTGCAATAATTTTGACTGCCTGATCCATATCATTTGCATTTAAATCTTTTTGTTTTGCTGTAACAATCTCTTCTAATTGAGCCCTAGTAATTGAGCCGACTTTTTCTCTATTAGGCTCTCCGCTGCCCTTACTTATTCCTGCGGCTTTCTTAATAAGCACTGATGCAGGAGCTGATTTAACCTCAAAAGTAAAAGATTTATCTTCATATACTGTTATAACAACCGGGAGAGGCAACCCTTTTTCCAGACTTTGAGTTTCGGCATTAAATGCATTACAGAAATCCATGATGTTAACTGCTGCTTGGCCAAGAGCCGGTCCAACTGGAGGGCTTGGATTGGCTGCACCTGCAGGTATTTGAAGTTTTAAAATTGTTGCTACCTTCTTTGCCATTATGTTTTCTCTATTTGTATAAAATCTAAACGAACGGGAGTAGATCTGCCAAGGATTTGAACGGAAACTTTCACACTACTACGCTCATAATCTACCTCTTCAACCACGCCGTTAAAATCATTGAATGGACCGTCACAAACTCTGATAACCTCGCCAGGCTCAAATAAAGTTTTAGGTCTAGGAGCTTCTTCTCCAACTTCCATTCTATTAATTATATTGTCCACATCACTCTTTGAAATGGGGGCAGGTTTGTCTTTCTTGCCGCCAACAAATGTGCTTACTCTAGGAGTATGTTTAACAAGTTGCCATGTATCGTCATTCATTTCCATTTCGATTAAAATATAGCCTGGGAAAAATTTACGTTCTGTTGTTTTCTTAGCACCGCTTTTAAGTTCAACAATTGACTCGGTTGGAACTAGAATTTCACCAAATTGATCTTTTAAACCAGCAAGCTCAATGCGCTCTTCAAGGGCAGCCTTAACCTTAAGCTCGTACCCAGAATATGCCATTATTACGTACCAGTTCACTTTATTGTTACCCTAAAATTAATTTTGTTAACCAGCTTAAAAGAGATTCTAATGCCCAAAAAAATAAGCAAAGAACAATGATAGATCCAAAAACAACCATAAACGTCTGAGTGGTTTCCATGCGAGTAGGCCAAACTACTCTTCTCATTTCAGTTCTGGATTCACGCATTAAAGAAACTGCACCCTTTCCAAAAACTGTTGAAGCAAGAATGATTAAGGCAAGAATGAAAAGTGCAACGACTGCTAGGACTCTATATAAGAATGCAACTTCCGTGTAGTAGCTATTAGCAATAATAGCGACTGAAAAGATACCAATGGATAGTAGCCACTTGATCTTATCGGCAATGTTTGATGCTTTACCTTTTGCCATATTTCTATTTTAAACCAGCTCCTTGGCAGGCCAGGAGGGACTTGAACCCCCAACCTACGGTTTTGGAGACCGTCGCTCT